>CAXMTQ010000099.1:0-8562 GCA_964196205.1 uncultured Desulfobacula sp. | reverse complement strand
GGGAGGTATTTCAGCAGGCCTGTGATTGTCATCTAAGGCTACAAAAGTGAGGTAAGCTGATGCAAGATGGGTTTTTACACCGGTCATAAGATCTTCTGTCTCCACCCTGGCACCGATTTCCATGGATGTCCGGCCGGTCATGTTAATTACAGCTTTTATGGTGACAAGATTTCCAATAAATGCAGGCTTGTGAAAATCCAGCCGGTCAATGGATGCTGTGACGCAGACTTTACGGGTATGCCTTGTGGCAGTTACCCCGGCAGCGTTATCTATCTCCTTCATGATGACTCCGCCATGGACAATTCCTGCGGGATTGGCATCTTCCGGAAGCATGACTCTTGATATGGTTATGCTGGAATCCTGTGAGTGTTTTAGTTTTTTCATGTATGCAAGGCCCTCTAATATTTTTTTTAACTTTATTATTAATATGGCATCTAAGATTTTGTCAAGCACCTGCTGTCAATATAGTACAGAGTGTCAAGGGTGTAATGTGTTGTGACCTTTAAGAATTATCAGCAGTGGTTTTTAAGTATCCAAGAAATCCATTTACACTGTTTTGTAAAAATCCATATTCACGTTTTTGGATATTGTGTGTCATCTCGGAAAATGCCGCCATCAGCGGATCATGTTTTAAAAGGCTTTGAATGCAATCTTCTACAATATTCTCATTCCCGGCTTTTTCCACTTCCTGCTGAATTATCTTTTTCCAAAAAAACAGTTGTTCTTTATGTTGTTTTAATCTTTTTACTGCATCTGTTTTATAACCAAAATGGCTATAGCAGATGGTTTTTGGATTCAGGGTAATCAGCTTTTCCAGGCTTTCTATATAGACATCCATAAAAAACCTGGGAGGCGTGGCCGGGCGCATATACTCTTTTTTTAAATCAGTTTTAGAGTCAGGGGAAAGGCATATGCCGCCTGCCTCGCCCGGAAAAAGATATTTTTCTGTTTGATAACTGATGTGATACGGTGCATGGCCAGGCGTGATAACAGAATTGATAGTTTCAGATAAAAACTGTTTTGCTCCCAGAAATCGATCTTGAGAAACCGGTTTGATTTCACCATAAGCTATACCTGTCTTGCCTAATGTTTTAACAGATCCTTTCCATAACCGGGCAGGGTCCACGAGATGTTCTATGCCGCCATCATGGCAGACAATCAATGCATCTGGAAATTGTTCTGCTACTTCACAAAGCCCGCCTGCATGGTCGATATGTATATGGGTCAGCAAAATATAATCCAACTGTTGGATGCCCATATGCTTCAGAGCTTTAATCAGGGATTGGGCAGTGACTGCGGGACCCACATCCACAATAAATGTCTTCTCTTGCTGATAGACCCAGGTCCCGATAAAATTATTAAAACCTTTGATTGGAGGAAAAAGAGTAATTAAACTGAGTTCCTTTGAAATTTTATTAATATGTGCCTCTTTGATCACTGTTCTTATTTTTTCACCTTTTATTTTATGCTGTCTTTGTGCAACCTGATTGTATATCAGTAATTTTAAACCAGGCATAGTAATTTTTATTGTTTGCTAATTTGTCTGCCATGGCGTAAAAAAATATTTTGATGAATTTCTAATGAGGTAAAACCTGAAAACATTTTTAAGCCTGTCATCATTCCAAATGCTCGCCATGTTCAGAAGAGGGCTTTTTTATACCTATCTTACTATTTACCTTAAGCACTTTCTTGGCCTTTCGGTTACAACCACAGCACTTTTTGCAACTATTCCCATGGTTTTTAATGTTGTCTTACAAAGATATGTCTGGGGAGTTTTGTCAGATAAATATCAAAAGCGAAGGACACTTATAATATGGGGTGAGCTGTTAGCTGGTATTGGGACTGCTGCTGTCTGGTATTTTCATCTGATTCCAGAAAATAAACTTATTTCAGGATATGTCATTATCGCAGGGCTGTCTGTTATTGAAATCTTCTGGTCAATGTCAAATGTCGGATGGACTGCTCTTATTTCAGATATGTATAAAAAAGGCTCCAGAGTATCTGTAATGGGAAAACTTGAAAGTCTCGGTGGAATAGGCAGGTTTCTGGGAATCCTCGCCGGAGGTTTATTGTATGATAATTTTGGATCCTCCTATCCCGGCTGGGGTTTTTATGAAGGTTCACTTTTTTTTCTTTCAGCTGGAATTATGGTTATCTCTATTTTTCCAATGTTCTTAATACCTGAAGGTGGTATAAATAAGGAAAATGAGTATGAGAGCAGCCAGACCTTAACAGGAGATTTTAACTCCTCTGTCTTTATTGTTTTTATAACTGCCATGGCCCTTATTCATTTCGGACGAAATTCAATTGCTGTCACATTTCCCCAATACCTGTCCCTGAAATCAGGTCTTGATCTTTCAAGCATTGTTTTAAGTCATGTGGTACATATTAAATCCATTGCAATGATTATATTTGGAATAACATCGGGATGGGCAGCACGTAAAATAGGAAATTATGGTTATCTCATAGTTGCATCAATTGCTGCAGCACTCTCTTTAATCATAATAGGGATTGCTGAATCATTACCCTGGATTTGTATAGCGAGTTTTCTCATGGGTTTTTCAGAAGTTGCCATTCTTGCCTCCTCCTATGAGCTTGCATCACAACTAATTCCACCGGATAGACGAGGTACACTTTTCAGTATTTTCAATGCCACACTTTTCTTAAGCTGGGGAATAGCTGGATTCTTTATTGCAGGCCCCATAACAGATTTTCTCATTGCAGCCGGCAGACCTGAAGTATATGCCTACAAAGTCTCCTTTAATGCAGCAGCAGGTATTACCATATCAGGGGTCCTCCTGCTGATTTATCTTCTTAGGCTTTTAAAAATAAATTCATTGACTGATTAACATTAACAAGCTCCATAAGCAAAACCATTTATAAATTCACCATGTTCCCTGATATGCAGATATTGATTTAATGTCTATTGATATGTATATTGTGTGCAATATTGATGTTTGATGATCATAACACTGCTCAATGGGTGCTTTTACTTATTTGATTAATGATTAAATGTAAACAATAGAATGACTGATTTAAAGAAAAAACTGGAAAGTATTTATCTGAAATATAATCAGCAAAAGTATATAGACCCTGATCCACTTCTGTTCCTCTACAATTACAGTGAAAAGAGAAATCGCGAAATAGCAGGGTTTATTGCAGCCTGTTTTGCCTATGGGCGTGTTGAACAAATCATGAAAATAGTGGCCCGTGTACTTGATAAACTTGGGCCATGCCCCTTTGATTATCTCATGGAGAGGAGAAAAAAAGATATTGAAAATGATTTTAAAAATTTTCAATACAGATTTGCAAAAGATGTCCATTTGATCAATCTTTTATGGGGGATCAGGAAGGTTTTAAAGAGGTTCGATTCGCTGGAAAATTGTTTTTATGGAGGATGGATTCCTGATGATGAAACTGTTTTACCAGGTCTTGTTTTTTTTTCACAGCAGATTGATAAAAACTTAAAAGCAGGGCATCTTCTTGCAGACCCGCAAAAAAAGAGTGCCTGTAAAAGGAGTCTGCTCTATTTGCGATGGATGGTAAGAGAAGATCTTGTCGATCCCGGGGGGTGGGGAAAAATCAATCCTTCCCAGTTGATAGTGCCTTTGGATACCCATATGCATAAAATAGGAAGAATGCTCGGGTTTACCCAAAGAAGAAGTGCTGATATGAAAACAGCACTGGAAATTACTGAGGGATTTAAAAAGCTTGAAAGTAATGATCCTGTTAAATATGATTTTTGTTTGACCCGGTTTGGCATTCAAAGAGATATGAACATTGACCATTTGACTCAATTTATCCATGACTGAAAGAAGAAGGGGTGATGATTTGAAATATAGAGGTTTTTTGCTGCCGCCGTTAATCACTGGAAAATTAATAAAACGATATAAACGTTTTCTTGCTGATATTGAACTTGAAACCGGTGAAAAAGTGACAGCCCACTGCCCGAATTCCGGCTCCATGAAAGGGTGTGCCATACCGGGATCACAGGTATGGCTGTCTGAAAGTGATAATCCAAAAAGAAAGTATAAATATACCTGGGAGTTGATTAAAATACCGCAGACTTTGATAGGAATTAATACCCAGATTCCAAATAAGCTTGTGAAGCAGGCCATTGAAAATGATCTGATAGAAGAGTTGTCAGGCTATGAAAATATAAAAGCCGAGGTGAAAACAAGCAGCCATACAAGACTTGACCTGCTTTTGGAAAAGGAGGATAAAAAAAGGTGTTATGTGGAGATAAAAAACTGCACCCTGGTTGAAAATGGAGTGGCAATGTTTCCCGATGCAGTTACAACAAGAGGACAAAAGCATCTTGATGAACTCGAACAACTTGTCTCTGAAGGCCATAGAGGAGTGATTTTTTTTCTGGTTCAGCGTATGGATGCAAATCTGTTTAAACCGGCAGCAATGATTGATAAGGTATATGCTCAAAAATTGAAAAAAGTTGTAGAAAATGGTGTTGAGATCATGGTAAGGGATACCATGATTGATACCAAGATGATTACAGTGAGAAATTGCCTGCCTGTGGATTTAAACTGAAAATTTTAAGATTTTGTTCAGGCACTATTCATAACGGTATTAAAATGGTAAAAACCTGGCATAATATAAAAAAATACCCTTATTGACATTCTACCACTTTGTAGTATTTTAAAGCTAAAGTTTCTATTTTTGACTTAAAAGGAGAATAATTATGTGGGATTATACAGATAAAGTTAAAGATCATTTTTTAAAACCCAGGAATGTGGGTGAGATGGAAGGAGCCAACGGTGTTGGCGAATCAGGCTCCTTAAACTGCGGAGATGCGTTGAAACTCTTTTTAAAGATTAATAAAAATGAAAGAATTGTTGATGCATCCTTTATGACATTTGGATGTGCAAGTGCTGAGGCTTCCTCTTCAGCTCTGACCGAGATACTTAAAGGGATGACTCTCGATGCTGCTGAAAAATTGACCAATGATGATATTTCAGATTACCTTGACGGGCTTCCAAAGGAGAAAATGCATTGTTCGGTAATGGGGCAGGCTGCTTTGAAAAAGGCCATTGCAAACTACAGAGGTGTCCAAATCATGGCAAAACCAGGGGAGATAGTCTGCGAATGTTTTGACGTGACAGATCTTGAAATTATTGATGTAGTAAAAGCCAATGGTATTAAAACAACTGAAATTGTGACCGACTACCTTAAAGCCGGTGGCGGATGCGGTCAGTGTTTGGAGAGGATTGAAGAAATCATTGAATCTGTTCACAGCAAAGGATAATTTAAACAAAATGAAAATTGTATATACTGATAATAATGCAACAACAAAAACCGCTGATGAAGTTATTCAGGAGATGCTGCCCTATTTTGGAGAGCTGTATGGCAACCCCTCTTCAATGCATACATTTGGAGACAAGGTGGCAAAAAAACTTATACAGGCAAGGCAGAGAGTTGCAGATTTGATTAATGCCGATCCAGGAGAAATAATCTTTACAAGTTGCGGCACGGAGAGTGATAATGCAGCAATCTCTTCAGCCATAAACGCTTTCCCAGAAAAAAAACATATTATTACCTCCAGTGTTGAGCACCCCGGCATAAATAAATTTTATGAATATCTACAAAAGAATAAGGGTTATGAGGTCACATATGTTCCAGTGGATGACAAAGGCCTTCTAAACCTTGATATATTATACAAGAGTCTGTCTGACAACACAGCAGTTGTCTCATTGATGTGGGCAAATAATGAAACAGGTGTTTTGTTTCCCATTGAAGAGATTGCAAAAAAAATCAATGAAAAAGGTATTGTGTTCCATACCGATGCTGTCCAGGCAGCTGGTAAAATACCCATTGATGTAAAAAAGGCCGGTGTGGATATGCTTTCGCTTTCCGGGCATAAAATCCATGCTCCCAAAGGGGTTGCTGTGTTATATGTGAAAAAGGGTTTTAAGTTTTCACCTCTTCTCATTGGAGGACACCAGGAACAAGGACGGCGTGGAGGAACGGAAAACACTGCATCTATTATTGGATTGGGAAAAGCATGTGAACTTGCCAGAGAAAATCTCTCTGTCATAAATACCAGTGTCAGAGAACTTAGAGATTATCTCCAGACCCGACTCCTTGAAAAAATAGAGAGTTCTTCTGTAAACGGGGATCTTGACCAGAGACTTCCTAATACCTTATCCATAGGTTTTGATGCAGTGGAGGGAGAATCCATACTGCTCATGATGGATCGTGATGGGATCTGTGCCTCCTCCGGCTCTGCATGCACATCAGGCTCTCTTGAGCCCTCCCATGTACTCATGGCAATGAAAGTACCTTTTAAATCTGCCCATGGTTCCATTCGATTTTCCCTCTCTCACTATAATACAAAAGCGGAGATGGATATAATAGTTGCTTCTCTTGTTCCTGTTATTCAGCAATTAAGAGATATGTCACCATTCTGGAAAGACGGCAAAGTGGTATGATAAATCAATAAAATATCCAATTGTCAATCAATGGCAGTTTCCCTGATTCTAAACCCAATAGTTTTGGGCAGTGTCAGGAATAATCTGATTTCAAGAGACCCCCTTTAAGCCCTAAAGGGTGAATATCATTTCATTTTTTTATTGACCTTTAGTGCCAATATCTGATTATATTAGTGGACTATGGTGGAACAAAATAGAAAAACATACAATGAATACCTTAAAGCCTTAACAGATATAAGCCAGGCAATAACTTCTGATCTTTATATTGAAGATCTTCTGAAACTGATTGTAATGGTTACAGCCAAAGTAACAGGAGTTGAAATCTGTTCTCTGTGGATAGTGAATGAAGAGGAAAAACCTCCTAAAATACGTCTTAGGGCGACACAATCCATTGCATCTGAATATTTCAACGATCGCTCATTAAACCTTGATGAAGGTGTGGTGGGGTATGTTGTAAAAAATAAAAAGCCATTATTGTTAAGAGATGTTCAGCAAAACAGAAGATTTAAAGAAAAAGAGATGGCAAAAAAACTGGGACTTATATCAATGGTGGGAATTCCTCTTAAAACAAAGGAAAATAATGTCATTGGTGTGTTGAACTGTTTTACAAACACTGCCCATGATTTTTCCAGTGCTGAAATCAATCTGTTAACAGTAGTTGCAAACCAGGCTGCTGTTGCTATTCACAACACTGAACTTATGGTAAAAACCAGAGTTATACAAGAAGAGCTTGAAGCACGTAAGCTTATAGAGCAGGCAAAGGAAATTTTAATGTATCAGCGTAATATTACCGGAGATGAAGCATACAGATGGTTACAAAAACAGAGTATGGATTTACGCAAAACAATACGTGAAGTATCTGAAGCTGTTATTTTGTCAAATCAATTATTTAATAAAAATTCTTGACACGCTTGAGTTTTTATATCTATTCTGTTCAAAATTGAATAAATATCAATGCTGATATTTCATTACACTTTTTATTAAAGATAGTTTTGTTAAGCCTTCTTGTACAATGGCGTATAGGAAGATATAAAACAGGAAAATATAAAAAGAAATTATTAAGCATAAAAGATAGACAACAGCGTCTGTTTTATTGTGAAAGCAGACGCTGTTTTGCGTTTTGCGGCGAAAAATTTTTATTATTTAGGAGAAAAGAACAATGAGATTTTCAAAAAGGAATGATGCCCTTGGAACACAAAATCGCGGCGATGCATGTGAATCGAGTCTTTGTACATTATGCAGGGCAGATTGCAAAGGAAAATGTGAAACATGGTTATCAAGTATGGTGGGAAGAAAATTATTATATCCAAGAAGTTTTGGTCTGGTAACAGCAGGGGCGAACAATACCACACATGTAGGGGTTTCATATAATGCTCTGAGAATACAGGGTTATGCATATGGTTCTACCGGACTTACCGGAGAGATGACAAATGATCCGGATGATTGTATTTTCCCGAATGTCAGCCTTGAAACCGAGTTTGGCTGTAAAGTTAAGACAAAAATTCGCATGCCAATGATGACAGGTGCATTAGGATCAACTATTATTGCAGAAAAGTACTGGGATTCTTTTGCCATTGGTGGTGCTTTACTCGGCATTCCAGTGGTTATCGGTGAAAATGTAGTGGGTGTGGATAGAAATTCTGAAATTGGTCCACAGACAGATAAAAAGGGAAAAATTGTTAAAGCGCCTGAACTTGACCGGCGAATTGATACCTATTTAAGGTATTTTGATGGATATGGCGCTATCATTGTCCAGCTCAATGTTGAGGATACACGGAATGGTGTGGCAGAATATGTTGTGGATAAGTATGGGAACAAGTGTATCATTGAATTAAAATGGGGTCAGGGGGCAAAAAATATAGGAGGAGAGATACAGGTTAGAAGTATTGAATATGCCAAGTTTTTAAAAAAACGCGGATATATAGTAGATCCTGATCCACTGCTGCCTGAAGTTCAGCAGGGATTTGAGCAGCGCGCAATCAAATCTTTTGCCCGCCACAGTAGACTTGGCTATACCGATCTTTCAACTCCTGAAGAAGTACAGGCAAACTTTATCGATGCAGTTGCAGGCCTTAGAAAACTCGGTTTCAAGAGAATTTCTCTTAAGACCGGATCTTAT
>CAXMTQ010000098.1:0-8686 GCA_964196205.1 uncultured Desulfobacula sp. | reverse complement strand
ATATACTCCTCTGGTATAGACTGATCAAATATCAGGACTATAATTGGACAACAAAAATAAAAATATTATGGAATGGAATTAAAATAGATGAACGTTAAATATTCTACTTTTTTACATTACAGCTTGCTGTTAATCTGCACTGTTATTCTGAGCCTGTCATCATGTACAAAAATGCCAGTAGCACCTTCTGCTGATAAGGACAAACAGGTTCCAAAAGACGGACAGGCCACTGAATCCGGCATATCAGACAAGGAAAAAACAGACGAAGAAGATCAGCTTGAACCTTCAATGGTAAAGATTCTATCTGACCAGGCAAGAAAATTTGAACTGCAGGAAAATTATCAGGATGCTCTCTTTTTTTATAATCAGGCTCTTGCCCTGGCTTCAGTCCAATTAGATGGACAAGAAAAATCCATGCTCATGGCAGATATTGACTCGCTGCTTTCACAAACTCCTGCCAGGGTGATAAAAGAGTTTGTTGGTATAAAAAATATTAATATTCCAAGATCTCTTTTGCTGTATTGGCTTGGTTTAAATTATGCTCTGGAAAATAATAGTGTTAACGCAATAGAAACACTTGAAATTTTTCTGTCTGAATATCCGGATCACCCTTACCATTCAGAAACTCTCGAACTTGTTGAGGCTATAAAAGAGTCAATGTTTAAAAGCGACACCATCGGTTGTCTTTTGCCTTTAACAGGCAAATATGCCATTTTTGGACAGAGAGCATTAACTGGAATCCAGATGGCAATAGAGGAGTTGTCAAATAAATATTCTAAACAATTCAAGATTATAATTATAGATACTAAAGCAGATCCTGAAATTGCAGCCCAGGGTGTAAAAAAATTACATGAAAAAAAGGTTGCAGGGATTATAGGGCCTTTATTAAGTATTGAGAAGGCAGGCATTGAAGCTCAAAAACTTAAAATCCCTTTAATCGCTTTAACACAAAAAACCGATTTTCCTATAATGGGAGATTATCTGTTTGCCAATTTTATTACTCCCCGGATGCAGGTGCAGACACTTGGAGCTTATCTGTTCCAGGAACTTGGTATTAAAAAAGTGGCCATCCTCTATCCTGATGAAAAATATGGTAAAATATATATGGAGCTTTTCTGGGATATTGTAGACCAGTACGGAGGTGAAATTGTCGGTGTTGAATCCTATGATGGCAAAAAAACAGATTTTAAAGAGCCCATACAAAAGCTTACAGGAGAATATTATCCTACTCCTGATATTTTAAAGCCTGAGCCCATTGAATTTGAATCTATACAATTTTTACCATCTGATATTCTAAAAGATTTAAAGGAGGAAGAAGAAAAGATTGAAATTGACTTTGAGGCTCTGTTTATTCCTGATTCGCCTTCCATAGTGAATATGATACTGCCGCAGCTTGCATATAACGATGCCACAGGCATGTATCTTGTCGGAACAAATTTATGGCATCATAAAAGCCTTTTAAAGGATGCCAGGGGATATAATAAGAATGCTGTAATCAGCGATGGTTTTTTTAATAAGAGCCGGAACCCGGCTGTCATTGAATTTACAGATAAATTTGAATCCATGTTTGATATAAAACCGAAATTTCTTGAAGCTATATCCTATGATACCGCATCAATGCTTTTAACCTTTGCCATGGATGAATACATTAATTCGAGAGAGGCGTTAAAAGACTCTTTGCAGGGCAGGCGGATCTTTGAAGGAGTAACCGGAAATACTATTTTTGATGAAAATGGCATAGCCCACAGACAGCTTTTTCTCATGACAATTAAAAACAATAAATTTGTTGAAATTATTCGGTAAAAGAAGCGTCCTGGCCAGTTGCTTCCAATACTGACTGCCAGAGTCTTCCCTGTGGGTCTATTTTTTTGCGCTTTCCTGCAGATGCATCCATGGGTACGTGTATATAATGATTATTCCAGAAGCTGACCAGCAGTTTAGTCTTTCCAGCCATGCCGGCATGAACGGCTTCACGGCCGAGTAAACCACAGAATACACTGTCATTGGAATTAGCTGGAAGGCTTCTGATAATATAACTTGGATCAATATATTTTATTGAAACAGGCATATCTTTTGCTTTAAACCATTGTGTTATTTTATCTTTAAGAAAAAGGCCAATATCCTGCAGTATTATATTTCCGGAAGGGTCAAATTGTTTTTCCTGCTCTTCAAATAAATTCTGGCCCGCACCCTCAGCAACAATTATGACTGCATGTTTGCGTTGATTCATCCTATTTTCAAGAGCCTGCAAAAAACCGGTTTTTGCATAGAGGGAAATATCAACTTCAGGAATAAGAACAAAATTGGCATCCTGCTGGGCAAGGGCTGCTGTTGCAGCAAGAAATCCTGAATGCCTTCCCATGAGTTTAATCAAGCCTATCCCGTTGGGATATGCAACAGCTTCATTATGTGCACCTTTTATGGCAAGGGTTGCAACATCAACTGCAGTATCAAATCCAAAAGATCTCGCCACCAGATGAATGTCATTATCAATGGTTTTGGGAATACCGATAATAGATATTTTCAGGTTTCTTTTTTCAATCTTTTCAGCAATTTTTTTAGATGCCATTAAAGTCCCGTCACCACCAACCATAAAAAGGATACCAATATTCATTCTTTCAAGGCAATCAATTATTTGGTCAATATCCTGGGTTCCCCTTGAAGAGCCTAAAATTGATCCGCCTGTATCCTGAATTCCTGAAACAGAACCAGGATGTAAATCTATGACATCGTGTTCAAACTCAGGAATAAATCCCTGCAGCCCGTGTTTTATTCCATAAATAGTCTTAACGTTATAGATATGGTAAAGTTCTAAAACAATTGATCTGATAATATCATTTAAACCAGGGCACAGTCCGCCGCAGGTTGAAATGGCGCATTTGAGTTTGCTTGGATCAAAATATATTTTTTCTCTGGGTCCTGCCTGGTCAAAACTGAGATTTTTTTTCAAAGAGGTCTTAAGATTATTCATTTGAACATCAGCAATAATCCTTGCGTCATCTGAAACAAATTTTTTTGCAGAGTTCTCTTTTTTTGTATGGCGTTTTAAAGGGGAGGTGATTTTTGCCTCTCCAAGGGTTGGAATTTCAGTGTTAAAATTTAGATTTGTCATTGACTGCCCCATTAAATTGAAATGATCCTTTTCCAAGAATATCATGTAAGTGCAAAAGCCCGTCAAGTCTGTTGGATTTATCAACAATGGGCAGTACTGTAATCTGAAATTTTTCCATTAAATTCAATGCGTCGTATAAAAATGAGTCTGCACTTAATGTGTATGGATTTTCACTCATAATTGCATCCACTGTCTGGGTGTTTAGACTATCTTTGTCTTTGGCAATAAAATGTCTTATATCTCCGTCAGTGATAATTCCTTTAAGCTTCTCTTCACTGTCAAGGACAATCACAGCACCGAGACTGAATTTGTCCATTTGTTCTATGGCAATGCTCATGGCAGATCCTGCAAATACACAGGGTGCTTTTGAGGCTTTAAACATAATTTCGCCAACTCTGAAATTGAGACGCTGCCCTAATACTCCTCCAGGATGTGATTTCATAAAATCTGTTTTTTTGAATTTCTTTTTTGTAATCAAAACAACTGCAAGGGCATCGCCCATGGCGAGCTGGGCTGTTGTACTCGAAGTTGGGGCCATATTAAAGGGGCATGCTTCTTTGTCAACACCTGTATCAATTACAATATCACAAAATTGGGCCATGGCAGAGTCAGTTTTCCCTGTAAACCCTGCAAGCCTGCACCCGATATCTTTGATTACCGGCAGCAGTTGATTGAGTTCACTGGTCTCTCCACTATTGGAAATAGCTATGACAATATCATTCTTGTTCACCATTCCCAGATCTCCGTGCAAGGCTTCAACAGGGTGAAGAAACATTGAGTTTGTCCCAGTTGAAATAAGAGTGGCAACAATTTTTTTACCAATAAGGCCTGATTTGCCAATCCCTGAAATTACAACCCGCCCTGTGGAAGAGCATATGGCGTTAACAAGTTCTTCAAAAGAGGAATCAATATTTTCTATTAATTTTAAAATACTGTCAGCTTCTATTTTTAATACTTCTCTGGCTTTATCTATTATCATGATCAATTTTTATAATTATTGTTTTCAATTTTTACTTTATGAACAGTACAGTAATTTGCTTTTCAAAGCAATTTATTTTCCTGATCATAAAAAAATCAAAAATATTGACACTTTATTGATGTTGTGATAAATAATTCGGGTTATGGAAAATTATAGTTCATATTAAATTATATGGAAGAAAAAGCTATGAACTTTTACTCTTTTATATTTAGCTGTGCAGCGATAAGCCACATGGCGGTTTTTATGAATTCAATTTACAAAGATAAATATACAGGATTATTATTATGATTTGTACAACTGTCCGACAAGGTGATGAGTGCGTATTTATGGCAGCAAGCGGCTGCACCTACAATGGAGGTGCCTGTTTAGCAATTATTGATGAATGCAAAGGCTGCAAGAGAACATCAGAATTTGAAACAGGTGTATACTGCACTGCTGCTCCTGATCCTTCACTGAAATGGAAAAACGGCAAGTGTAACATTGCAACCCATGTTAAAACTGCTGCAGCCACTAAAAAACAGAAGATTAACCCGATTAAAGCCTCCAAAAGAAAATAGTCTTCATTCAAATAGCGGTCTATCTAAGCTCTGTGGTTTTAGTTGTAATATAACTGCAGAGTTTTTTTATATATTTAAACCTTTATATAAGAGTTTATTATGAATCCTATTGCACAAGAGTTAAATAAAATTATTAATGGATCCAATCCTTACATTTTTGAAATGCTTTCTGATATGGGCAGAGAGCTGTTTTTCCCAAAAGGTATTTTAAGCCAAAGTGCTGAAGCTAAGCAAAAAGCAGATAAAATCAATGCCACAATAGGTATTGCTAAAGAGGGGAACAAAGTATTAAGTCTCTCTTCCATTACAAAATATATTCAAGGTATTGAACCTGATAACTATTTGCCCTATGCACCATCATTTGGCATTCCTGAACTTAGAAAGAGATGGAAAGAGAGTTTGTATAAGAAGAATCCATCTCTTGGCAGTAAACAAATCAGCCTTCCTGTTGTGACTTCCGGTATAACCCACGGTGTCAGCATACTGTCTGATATGTGGATTAATCCCGATGATGTGATTGTTTTGCCTGACATGATGTGGGGCAACTATAATATGACATTTTGTGTTAGAAACAAAGCACGGATAATTCATTACAAAGCATATGATGAAAAGCTGACCCGGTTTAATTTGGAATCCTTTGAAAAGGTTATTCAAGAACAGGCTGAAAAAAATGATAAAATTATTACCGTATTAAATTTTCCCCATAATCCAACTGGATACTCTTTAAGTCTGTCTGAAGCTGATAAAGTTGCAAAAATTCTTATTGATGTTGCCCAACAGGGAACCAATGTGGTTGCAGCCTGTGATGATGCATATTTTGGACTTTTTTTTGAAGAACAGACAAGTAAGGAATCCATATTTGCAAGACTTGCAGGAGCTGACAAGAGAATTGTAGCTGTCAAACTTGATGGTGCAACCAAAGAAGACTATGTCTGGGGCTTTAGAACAGGTTTTATCACCTATGGGGTTGCAGGAAATGATGCTGACACTCTGCTGGCTCTGGAAAAAAAGAGTGCAGGGTGTATCAGGGGAAATATTTCCAATGCTTCCCATTTAAGTCAGACCATTCTTTTAAAATCCATGGAAGATGCAAATTACGAAGTTTATAAAAAAGAGAAATTCGATCTTTTGAAAAATAGAGCCTTGAAAATGAAAGAGGTCTTAAAAGATCCGAAATATAAAGATGCATTTGATGTCTATCCATTTAATTCCGGCTATTTCATGTGTATACGGCTTAAAGATGTCAATGCTGAGGCCCTGAGACTTCATCTTCTTGAAAATTATGGAACAGGCTTGATTTCCATTGGAGATAACAATATCAGGGTGGCTTTTTCCTGTCTTGAAGAGAGTGATGTTGAAACACTGTTTGGCATAATTTTAAATGGTATCAATGACCTTAGAAAAAGTTAAGAATAATGGGTTTTAGAGAGAAGGTCAGATCACATGATATCGCTGTCGCGGGCAGATGGCTGTTTTACTTTGTATTGATAGGCCTTATTGCAGGCTGTGGTGCCATTTTGTTCCACTATTTGTGCGGCCTTGGCATGCATTATTTCCTGGATCTCATGGCAGGATACAGACCCGATGCTCCAGCAGGAGAACATCTTCTTGTACCCCATACAAACACTGTTTTTAATAGATGGATACTTTTGATTTTACCGGCTGCCGGCGGTCTTGTAAGCGGGTGGCTGGTATATACTTTTGCTCCTGAAGCAGAAGGCCATGGAACAGATGCTGCCATTGATGCCTACCATCATAAAGGCGGATTTATCCGCAGTCGAATCCCCTTCATAAAAACAATTGCCTCCACCATCACATTGACAACTGGGGGTTCAGGCGGCAGGGAGGGGCCCATAGCACAAATCGGTGCAGGGTTTGGCTCTTTTCTTGCCACAAAATTTAATCTTTCTGAAAGAGAGAGAAGAATAATGATGGCTGCCGGTATTGGAGCAGGGGTAGGGTCCATATTTCGTGCTCCACTTGCAGGAGCACTTTTTGCTGCAGAAGTTCTCTACCGTGATCCTGATTTTGAATCTGAAGTGATCATACCTGCAGGTATATCTTCTGTGGTTGCATATTGTACTTTCTGTCTTGTCTTTGGGTGGGGAACACTGTTTGACTCTCCAGATTTTATGTTTACCAATCCTCTGGAATTAGGTCCTTATATCGTTTTATCCTTTGTCCTTGTTCTTACAGCTATTTTGTATATTAAAGTATTTTACGGGGTAATTGGTATATTTAAAAAGCTTTCAATTCCAAATCATATCAAACCTGCCATAGGGGGTCTGCTCACAGGGATTATTGGATTTTTTCTTCCCTATACCCTTGCCTTTGGCTATGGAATGGCTCAACAGGCAATTTATAATCAGGTTGCTATCCCTGTTTTGATTGCCCTGGCTCTCGGTAAAATATTTACAACCTCATTTTCCATTGGTTCCGGTGGCAGCGGCGGGGTGTTCGGCCCATCCATTGTTATTGGAGGAGCCATGGGTGGAGCAGTGGGAAAAATTTTTCATCTGTTTATACCTACCATTGTCACTAATCCCGGCTCTTTTGTTATTGTGGGCATGGCAGGCTTTTTTGCTGCTGCATCCAATACTCCAATTTCAACCATTATCTTTATCAGTGAAATGACTAACTCCTACCATCTTTTGCTGCCAAGCCTTCTGGTATGTTCCATCTGCTATCTGCTCTCTAAAAAATGGACTATTTTTGAAAATCAAGTTAAATCAAGGATTAATTCTCCTGCCCATGCCGGAGAGGTTATGATGGATATTCTCCAAACTCAGAAAATCAGTGATTTAAGACATCTGATAAAAGAGGTCAGGTGTGTGAATGAAGATATGCCTTTTAGTGAATTTAAAAAAATATTTGCAACCACTAAACAGCACTATTTTCCTGTTATCAATAACAGCGGGGAGGTATCAGGAATTTTTTCTTCCAATGATGTCAGAGAAGTAATCTTTACAATTCACATAGAACAACTGGTTGTCATGAAAGATATTATGGTGACAGACCTGATTCATACAACTCTTTCTGAAGACTTGAACACAGTATTGTTAAAGCTTACCCAGAAAAATATTGATAGTTTGCCGGTTATGGATAAAGATGAAGCCGGCAGTTTTATAGGCCTTATAGATAGAAGAGATATTATTTCATATTACAATGACCACATTAAAAAAATAAAAGCTCACGAATAATTTACTTTTTTTAAAAACAGACCATGGGGTGGAGCTGTGGGGCCGGCTTGAGCTCTCTCTTTTGCTTCAACTATTTTTATAAATTCATTAAGTGTTATTTTATTTGCACCTGCAAGAACAATGGTTCCAATAAGGTTTCTCACCATATACCTTAAAAATCCTCTGGCACAGATCTTAAATACAAGCCTGTTTTGCTTTATTGGATTGATATTTGAGAACAACACCTCTCTTATGGTTGAGGATCTTGGGCTCCCGCTGTTTTCAAATGATTTAAAATCCATAATTCCAGTGATTGCCTGACAGCATTTATTCATTATTTTGATATCAAGATCATGCCTGATATGCCATTGATACTTCCTTTTTATGGCACAGGGGTCTTCCTGGTTTAAGATAAAATAGTGATACTCTTTGGAAATTGCATTATATCTGGAATGGAATTTATCATCCACAACAGTGCAATCCCTTATAACAATGGGCAGTTTGATAAGAGAATTTACAGCTTTTTTCATTTTCAAAGGATTAATACCGGTGTCAGCATGAAAATTGGCAACTTGTCCGAAGGCGTGGACGCCTGAGTCAGTTCTGCCGGAACCAAAGATTTTAATGCTCTGGTTCAAAATCATACTTAGAATAATTTCAATCTCTTCCTGGACAGTTTTTTTATCTTTTTGTCTTTGCCAGCCAAAAAAACCGGTACCATCATACTCAATGATAATTTTAAAATTTTTATTCATTATTGTCTAAAAAGGAGGCAAGTTTTCCATTGGCCTTAAAAATTGAAAAAGAGAGTTGATTGGCTGTATCAGATCCGAGAATTTCAGTGTATTTCAGGTATAAT
>CAXMTQ010000097.1:0-8707 GCA_964196205.1 uncultured Desulfobacula sp. | reverse complement strand
TCTTTTTCATTTAACACCCTCCTGAATGATTAATAATCTACTCTTAAGAAAGTGTCCACTTTTTATCTACCAGGTCACAGTGCTTGCATTATTGAACGATGAAGACATTGATTACACTAAAACACTTCTTGATACTGGAAGTGCTGTCGGAGGTAAAGACAATAATGGCAATCCGAGAACACCTGTGTTTGTTTTATCTTCTGGTGTTAGAGCCGTTATTATAGGAGACAGTCGGGGTCCGGACGGGGCCACCACTATTCTTGATGCTAGGGTTTATCACATAAAAGGAACAAGTGATCCTGCTTCCCCAAGCGGTAAAAGAGAATACATCTGCTATGTTCATGAAGGCACAGGTGTCACTATTTTACCATGAGCAATTTAGTCGTATGATGTTTAGGTTTTCCTTCCACACATACCGGAGAAGAGGAGCAACTCAAAATTAATAGCACACTCATTAATAAAACCATCTTTAAGAAAAAATTTAAATTAAATCAGTCCATTGCTATTCTCAGTTAATTGAAGCTTATAACTCGCTCATTTTTTAAATAATTTGCACACATGTTAATTTCGCCCTTTAAAACAGTCTGAATATGATCACAATTAACAGTGTGATCAGCCCTTGGTTCCAGCGCTTTGTACCATAATCAGGAGCTGGGGCAGCCATTGCATTATTTTTTTTGATTGACAATATATGCATAAAAAATTAAATTGATGCATATGGAGGTGTCATCATGAGAACGACATTAGATTTACCGGAAAACCTGTTGAATGCAGCTATGAAAGCGACTCATATCAAAACTAAAACAAAAGTAATTATAACTGCTTTAGAAGAGTTAATCCGAAAAGATCAAATTTCCAGTCTGAAGAGATATAAAGGAAAGATTGATTTTGATATTGATATGAATCAGTTAAGGCACAGAGAATGCAAATTTTAGTGGATAGCTCTGTTTGGATTGATTATTTTAGAAGTGGTCATAACTCAGATAAGTTAGATTATTTCATTGATGAAAATATACTGGTTATTAATGATTTGATTTTGTCCGAGATAATCCCTTTTCTAAAAATTAAAAAACAAAAAATAATAATCCACTTGCTAAATTCTATCAACAAACTGTCATTAAATATTAATTGGAATCAAATTATTGATTATCAGTATAAATGTTTAAAAAATGGAATTAATGGTATTGGAATTCCTGATTTGATAATTGCTCAAAATTCTATTCAAAATCATTGTGCTATTTACACTCTTGATAAACATTTCAAAATAATGAACAATGCAATTAATTTCGAATTAATTTATTTATGATTTAACTGAACTATCAAATAAAAAATCCAGATTGAAGCAATACCGTCTTGCTATAGACAGGATATATATTTTATATTTAATACATACATAATAAATTACTATAATAATCACCATGACCAGATCAAAAAATAATAAGTTTTTCAATAAAAACAGATTACCAGTTTTAGATTCTGATGAAGAGTTTTTAAAAGTCTTTACAAAAGAAGATAAGCCAAAGACAGCTGTTCAAGGAAAATCAGCTTTTAGAGATGCTGCAGAAGAACAAGATTGTGAAGATAATGACGATTCTTTGGAAAACGAAGATTTTGCTGCCATGCTTGAAGAATCATTTAAAATCAGAAAATCCAAATCAATTGAGAAACCAAAGCCCCTGCCTTTAAAAAAGAGGTTAAAAAGATATCCCGGGGTTGAGCTTGAATTGGATCTCCATGGATACAATGCAATTGGTGCACAGCTGAAACTGAGATCTTTTCTTCAATCTTGTAAATACCAGGGTTACTTTACCTTGAGAATTATTGTGGGCAAGGGTCTTCATTCTGAGAATGGTGCAATATTGCCTGATATTGTTGAAGATGAATTAAAAGAGATGAAAAAGCAGAATATTATTATCTGGTATGAATGGGATAGAATAAAAAAGAGAAAAGCAGGTTCAATTATTGTCTATTTAAAACAGTTTGAACAATATGAATAATTTAGTCAATCTAACATAGATCCGACAAGCTGTTGCATAATGCAAATTTTTGTGGGCATACGCTTTTCTACGAACCAAGTTCAAGGCGAAAAATAAATTTGACCACAGCATATCTACAGTATTCCAGGGATCAAACTCTATTTTCTTCTGAGTTGATATTTTCTGACGGCTTTATTATGTTCTTGGATAGTTTTTGAAAATTTGTGGGTGGTATCCTTTTTAGAAACAAAGAAAAGATAGGAAGTCTTTGCTGGATTTAATACTGCGTGCAATGATAATGCACCCGGGTTTGCAATGGGTCCCATGGGAAGCCCTTTGATTTGATATGTATTATAAGGAGTCCATTGTTTAAGATGTTTCCTTTTAATGTTGCCGTCAAAATCTTTGATGCCGTATATAACAGTAGGGTCGCTTTCAAGGCGCATGTTTTTTTTCAAGCGGTTATGAAACACAGAAGCAATTATTGGTCTTTCTGAAGCATCACCAGTCTCTTTTTCAATAATGGAGGCAAGAGTAACAATATCATGTATTGAAAAATTCATGGCTTTGGCTTTAAGCTGCCACTCTTTTGTAAAAGTTTTTTTAAAGTGCGAAATCATTGTGGTAATTACTTTTTTGCAGGAGGCCTCTTTTGAGAAAAAATAGGTATCGGGAAAAAGATAACCTTCAAGGCTTGCTCCTTTGATTCCCAGGGAAGTAATAAAAGCTCTGTTTTTGCAGAGATTTTCAAATTCCCTTTTATTGCAGGATCCGACTTTTTCAACAAGCAGAGCAACTTCGTCTATATTCAAACCCTCAGGAAAAGTTATCCTGTATAATTTAACTTTTCCCTTTTTAAGTATTTCAAGGATTTGTTCAGGCGATTTTGAACCACTTAAAAGATATTCACCTGCCTGGAGGTTTCTGCCTGATTTTTTAAATTTTGTGAACAGTATAAAGTATGTTTTATTTGATATGATGGACTCTTTTTCAAGGTTTGCAGAGATGAGCTTAAGGGTCTGCCCTGGTTTGATAATGAATATTTTTTCCCTGGCAGACATATTCAAAGGCTTTTTAATAAAAGCTGATATTTGAAAGAAGGTAAAGAGTCCGATCAGGGATAAAAAAGCTGATAGAATAAAAAGTACAATAATAATTTTTGATATTTTTTTATTCATTTAAAAAGGCTGCAACAGTAAAAAGGGTATCAAATTTATTATGATACCCTATTAAATTAATAATTAACAATACCCTAAAGGGCAGAAACTGAATAAGTTATAATTAAGGAAAACTCCTTCATCAATGCTTGACTTTTAATTAGAGGTTGCCTGACACTCGTGTTTGTTCAAACACTAATTAGACCATTCCTTTAAAAGACATAAAAGTCAAAGCAATTATACCTGCAGTGACAAGACCAATGGAGGTGTCCTGCAAAGGTTTAGGAACTCTTCCAAGATCAACTCTTTCCCTGACGCCTGCGAATAGTATAAGTGCAAGTCCAAAGCCTATTGCATAGGCAAAAGAGGCAATTACTGCCTGAAGAAAAGTATACTCTTCATTAATATTAATAAGGCAGACACCCATGACAGCACAATTGGTGGTTATAAGAGGCAGGAAAATTCCAAGACCGGCGTATAGAGCTGGAATACTTTTTTTCAAAAACATTTCAACAAACTGAACCAGGGATGCAATGACCAGGATAAAAGCTACAGTACGCAGGTATTCAATATCAAGTGCCTTTAGAAGATAAACATCAACAATCCATGTTATAATACCTGCCATTACAAGGACAAAGACAACTGCCATTGACATACCTACTGCGGTTTCCATTTTTTTGGATGTGCCAAGGAAGGGACACTGACCAAGAAACTGGGCAAGGAGAATATTGTTGATAAAGATACAGCTTATTGCAAGTACGAATAGATCACTCATATTATATTATCTCCTTATGATTTACTTGGTATCAGGTTCATTAAACACAACATAAGACCAAGACCCACAAACGCACCTGGTGCTTCAAGCATGAACCTGAAAGGAAGAAAATCAGGTCCCATTGAAAAAACTGGAAGGCCTTCCCAGATTGTGAGGGTTCCGTTTCCAAGAAATTCCCTGACTGCGCCTAAGGCACCAAGAGACAGAGTAAATCCGATACCGATACCCAATCCATCTGCAACAGACATAATGGGGCCATTTTTGCTGGCAAATGCTTCTGACCGGCCAAGAACAATACAGTTCACAACAATAAGGGGAATAAAAATACCAAGTTTTAAGAACAATGGATATGCAAATGCCTGCATCAATAATTCCACAATGGTAACAAAGGTAGCTATAATAACTATGAAACAGGCTATCCTGACTTTTGCAGGAATAATATTTCTAAGAAGAGATACAAGCAAATTGGAGCAAACCAGAACAAAGGTGGTTGCAATTCCCATCCCTAATCCGTTTTCCACTGATTTTGTCACAGCAAGAACAGGGCAGAGTCCGAGAACCAGCCTGAAAGGAGGCAGTTCAGCCCAAAGTCCTTTTGTAAATTCTTTTGCCAGAGATTGTGCCATAGTTGATTTTCTCCTACGATATCTATTCTTATTTCATCTGTTTGATAATTTCAGGTTTGAATTTCTGGTAAACTTCTTTTGCATTTACAGCAGCAAGACAGATTGCATTTGAAGTAACAGTTGCTCCGGATATTGCATCAATTACTCCTCCACTGCCTTTTAAATTGAAGTCAGTATCCATGATGGTAAGGTCTGTAAACTGGGAAACAAAACTAAGATCATCTTTGGCTTTTGTTCCGATTCCGGGAGTTTCAGCATGGGTGGTCATTCTTACATCTATAACTTTATCATTGTTAAGGTTAACAGCCACCATCAGCCCCACAGGACCACCAAATCCGGTTCCCTTTGTTTCAAAGGCAACAGCTTGTGAGCCGTCTGCAAGTTTGGTTGGAAAAACCTGTAATTCCATATCATCGGTTTTAACTGTAAATCTGTCAGCTATGGGATCATTGGCAACATCCGGAAATATGGATTCAATGGCAGGAGCTTTTTGAAATTTAAGAATCTGATTTTCAATTTGAACCTCAGTCCCTGATTGTACAGCAGCAAGCAGTCCACCTGAAATAACTGTCAGCACCGTTAAAACTACAATCATACTAATCATTTCACGCATTGTTTATACCCTTTCCCAAAGCTTTTGGTCTAATTGTATCAATGAGGGGGTTTGCAAGATTGAACAACAGGATTGCCAATACAGTGCCATCTGCATAGGCGCCGATATTTCTCATTAGAATAATCATTACTCCTGCAAAAAAACCATAAAGAAGCATGGGGATTCTATTTACTGGAGAAGATGATCTTTCCGTGGCAAGAAAAAAAGCACCAAGCAGTGTGTAGCCTGATAAAAGATGAAACATCGGTCCTGCATAGGAGCCAGAGTTTACAAGGTTAAAACAGTAGGCAGTAAAAACAATACCTGCAATAAATGAAACTGTGATTTCCCATCGTGCATATCCTCTTAAAATCAGGTAAATACCACCGATTATCAGACCGAGCCCAAAGGTGGAACCAATACCTCCCAGCTGTTTACCCATGAGAAGGTCAGTGGATGTAAACAGGTCGGAAATTGCTTCAACACCTTGAAATTTCAGGGTTTCCAAAGGTGCAAAGGCAGTAAAATCAAAGTCATAATTGACATATGCAGTATCAAAGTCAAAGAATGTTTTCCAGGAAAGCATTAAGAATGCCATTCCCACAAGAGCCGGATTAAAAGGGTTTGCACCAAGCCCGCCGAAAATTATTTTTCCTATTACAACCGCTACAAAGGTTCCTGTTATCACAAGCCACCATGGGGATGTTGCAGGAAGCATCATACCGAAAAGAAGCCCTATAACAGCAGCATCCAGGTCTCCAATAGTTATTTTGTTTTTGGATGTAATGTTGAGTATAAATTCCCATACAATTGCACTGGAAAGAAAAAAGGCAAGTACACCAGCATAAAGTGTGCAAAACTGAATAATTCCAAAAATTACTGCCGGTAACAGAGCAATAAGTATATTCAGATTCATTTGGAAAATACTATCTCCATCATGCCAGAAAGGAGCATGGGATACTGTTAGTTTGAAATTATTCATTGGCAGTCTCCAATTCTACGCTTGAGTCTCTAAGAGCTGAAAGTTCATGTTTTCCAAGTTTAATATATTGGTAAAGGGGAATTTTTGCAATACATACATATGCGCAAAGACCACACCCAATGCATGATTCAAGATCATATTTGTCAGCAGCCTCCTCATATTTGTCAGCTTCAAGATATCTTACAAGAATATTCACAGGAATATTGGCAGGGCAGATTTGAACACATTTACCGCAATTGATACATGCACTGTCTGATATCTGGTGGATACTCTCCTTGTCCTGGATCATAATTGTATTCATATCCGGCTGTACAGGATGGTTAAGGGTATAAGTTGCTATACCCTGCATTGGACAGCCAATAACAATTCTGTCCTCATTGCTGATATGAATATCCAAAGCTTTGAATATTCTGCCCAGAGAAGTTCCAACGGTTGCTGTGACCCTGTGCTTATCACCTTGTTTCCCAATAATTGTCAGGTGTTTTTCAAAACCGGCTGTTTTGGTTTTATAGGCCCTGGCCAGAGAAGCAGCTGCTTCTGCAGTTATAAAGCAGACACCCACATCTTCAGGAGTTTTTCCTGCTGGAAGCATTATATTTAAATGGTCTTTTAAAATTAATGCCGGAAAATTAGACGGATATCTTATGGAGGTTTCAAATACCTGCATTGTATCAAATTTTTCTTTAATATTTGATTCTTCAGGAACTGCGATATAAATCTTTGGAACATTAGTCAGCTTTTTTAAGATTTGAGCTCCCTCTTTTATTTCACTGGAAAACTTAGAAGCTATATACTGACTGGTTGTGGCCAGAATATCTGTGTCAATACAGGTTATAACAATGGTATTAATCTTATTGTCACTGCTGGCAAGGATGTTTAATGGCGGCCCTCCGGGCAGTGTTCTTAAATATTTGTCAGCAGAGGTAATATCATCTTTTAAATCATAAGTTATTATATCTGTTGTCTCTTTTTGATCCCTTTTAATAACAAGATATGTGGATGTGTTGCCAAAATCATCAAGATAGATATCAATTGAGCTTATTGATCCTGCTACAGGAGAAATTGTATATTCTGTGCTCTCATCATACAGGCATAGCTTTTCTCCTTTTTTGACTGAATCACCTTTTTTTATTAAAGCTTTTTTTGCGCTGTTAATTGGTTCATTCAATAATAAAATAAGGTTATCAGGGAGAGGTATTGATTCAGGTTCTTCTGGATTTGATTCCACAAGGTCATAGTTGAATCCCGGTTTTAATAGTGTGAAAAAAGGTCGTTTAGTCATATTAAGTCCTTATTTTGTAAAAGCTGGAGAGCATTCTCAAATGAGCTATAATGTATGACACGAATCACATTCCACCGGGCCCGCACCCATGTAATCGTGACATTTTATGCACTGGTCATGAAAAGCACCTTCCCTTGACAGCATAAGGGCATCACCTTCTTTAAAATGGCATTCACTACAGTCAAAACTTGGAGGGAAACTTGTTAAATGATGGCATTCTGTGCAATCACTTGTATATTCAGATGAATGCACTGAGTGGGTGAATAATACTTTGCCCGCCTTGGTTTGAAACATTATACGCATTGGCTCATCAGGAACAGGAGGGGTAAAAGAGGCATAGCATACAATTCCTGTGATCAGAAAGATGACCATCAGGAATACAGCTATTATCAAGTCGCGTTGTGATGTCATATACTTCTCTCTTGTCTAAAGGTTTGAGTTTATGAGATAAACCCACAACTACGCAGCCTATATATTATATCGGAGTTGTTTTGGCAAGGAAAAATATGATTTTATGATGAAGAGCACACAGGTGCGGTGGCAAACCTTTTTCTGACAAGAAAAGGTTTAAATTTTTTTTTCTTTGAAAGAGAATTGTTTTTCATCCGGATAATCCAAAAAGAGAGACCAAAAAACAGAAATCCCATCACCATGGAGATAAGAGAAGGGTCTTTTTGAAAAGAGGGTGCAACAGCATCACCTATTATTGCACCAATGGTTAATGAAATAATAGGAAATACATATAAAAAAAAGGTTAAAAAAAGCATGGGTCTGCTTTCAAGCCCCACAACAACATGATCACCTTTTACAACATTAATGGTGTTTTTAACGGTAACAATCATCTCTTCAAGACTGCCGGGGGTTCCACAACTCTTTTTGGAGGCGCAGGATTCACAGGCAGCCGATCTAATTGTTTTTACCCATGCCACAGAAGGGTTTGCTTTTGTTACAATTCCATTTTCCTTGATCATTGTTTTTCCTTCGATATTTTATATTACAACTTAATTAAGAGAATAAAGCTGAAATATAATGATGTCAATTTTTTTTGCTTTTTTCTTGACAAAAAAAACTTGTTGTTATAAATTCACCAAGTCTTTTAAAGGCGCTGCTCCCCAGTAGCTCAGTTGGCAGAGCAATTGGCTGTTAACCAATGGGTCCGCGGTTCAAATCCGTGCTGGGGAGCCAACTCAATAAATACTATCCCGATAATTGATTTTATCGGGATTTTTTTATTTCCTCTGCATTATTTTTACTCTCTTGATGAATCAATTTCATTTGTAGCCAGGAATAAAGATTAATTATTCTTATGCTGCAAGT
>CAXMTQ010000096.1:0-8758 GCA_964196205.1 uncultured Desulfobacula sp. | reverse complement strand
AATTAAAATTATTTACGTTAAGGAAGATGTCTGCTGATATCTTCATACATTTCAGGTCTTCGATCCCGGAAAAACTGCCATCCGTCTCTTACTTCCCGAATCATTTCAAGGTCCAGGTCTGCAATAACCAGCTCATCTTTATCTTCGCTTCCTTTTACAAGGAATTCTCCTTTTGGATCAACAAAATAGCTTGTGCCGTAAAATTCGCCAAACTCCCACGGTTTTTCAAGACCCACCCTGTTATTGGCACCAATAAAAACACCGTTTGCAACTGCTTGTGCAGGCTGCTCAAGCTCCCATAAATGCTGGGATTTACCTTTTGTTGTTGCAGAAGGGTTAAACAGAATTTCTGCACCGTTCAAGGCAAGTACCCGGGCGCATTCTGGAAAATGGCGGTCATAACAGATAAAAATTCCAATCTTTGCGTATTGGGTTTCAAACACTGGGAATCCAAGATTACCGGGTTTAAAGTAAAATTTTTCCCAGAACCCCGGCCATGTATGGGGTATCTGGATTTTCCTGAATTTACCAAGATATTTACCATCTGCATCAATCACAGCAGCAGTGTTATAATAAACACCCTCTATTGCAACTTCATAGACTGGCACGATGATTACCATTTTATATTGTTTTGCATATTCACTGAGCAGGTCAGTTGTTGGGCCGGGTACTGTTTCAGCTGATTCATACCATTTAATATCCTGTTCACAGCAAAAATAGGGGCCGTAAAATATTTCCTGAAGACATAAAATATTTACACCCTTTTCTCCAGCCTCTTTTATCATGGGAAGATGTTTTTCAATCATGGCCTGTTTTATTTCGGCAACACTTCCATCAGAGAGAGCATTGGACATCTGAATATGTGCACACTTAATAATTCTTGACATTGAATCTCCTTTAAACTGTTCTTTAACGATTAACAATTTCAGATTGTTTTGAAAATCACTATCCAATATAAAAATTAAAGTCAAGTAAATTTATAACTTTATAATATTATAATATTTGTTATTGACATTTATTTAAATATCAGTATGATTATCAAAATCTAATATTATAGGGAAAAAAAGGATGTTTTCTGAAATTCACCAAAACACCATTACACAACAGATAATCCATCAAATACACACTGCTATTCTTGCAGGCAAGCTTGCTGCAGGCGACAAACTTCCCAGTGAAAATGAGATGATTAAGCAGTTTAATATCAGCAAACAGACTTTAAGAGAGTCTTTGCGGGCTTTGGAACATATGGGGCTGCTTGAAATGCGAAAAGGAATGGGCGGAGGCTCTTTTATTATTGAAGTTGATTCACAGATTACCAAACTCAGCCTTGTAAACTATTTCTATTTTAAAAATCTTTCCATAAAAGATCTCTCCCAGGTTAGAAGACTCATTGAACCCAACTCTGCCAGACTTGCTGCAAAAAACATGTCAGATGAAAATATCCTTAAATTAAAAGAGTTGAACCATTCTGCAAACAAACATCTGAATGATAATAATTATAAAGCTTTATTAGATTGTGAAATAGCCTTTCACATTAAAATTTCAGAAGTGACAAACAATCCTCTCATTGGACTGCTTATGGAATTTATTGAGGATATAGTTGTGGATTATAAAAAAATTTTTCAGGTTGGTATTGACTATTTAAAAGTAGTTCTTCAGGCACATGAAAATATTTATAAGGCCATAAAGGATAGAGACGAAGATAAAGCCTATAATGAAATGCTTGATCATATAATTGATCTTGAGAATAATTTATCAACAAAAGAGAACAATATGTCTTTAAAAGATGTATATTTAAAAAAAAATATTAAAAACTAACAGGAGGAAGAGTTAAATGAGTTTACCCGTAATAAAAAATTACATTAATGATGAGTGGGTTGATGCAGAGTCTGATGTCACAGGAGATGTGTGGAATCCAGCCACAGGCGAAAAGATTGCTGTTGTACCATATGGTAACAGAGCAGATGTTGATAAGGCAGTTGCAGCAGCAAAAGCTGCTTTCCCTGCATGGCGTAAAACCCCACCTCTGTCAAGGGCAAGATATCTTTTCCGTTTAAAAGACGCTTTTGAAGAAAATTTTGAAGATATAGCAAGAACCCTTACCAGAGAGCAGGGCAAGGTAATTGATGAAGCCCGTGGTGAAGTCAGGCGCATGATTGAAAATGTTGAGCATGCCACCGGAGTGACCACACTCATGACCGGTTATACTCTTGAAGATATAGCCACTGGTATTGACTGCTATGGTCATCGCCAGCCAATGGGTGTTTTTGCAGCCATTGTACCCTACAATTTTCCTGCAATGGTTGCCTGGTGGTTCCTGCCCTATGCAATTGTAGCTGGTAATACATATGTTGTAAAACCTTCGGAACAAGTTCCCATGACCCAGACCAAGATTATGGAAATTGTTGAAGAGATCGGACTGCCCGAAGGTGTTATCAATATGGTGCACGGGGCTCACGATGTGGTAAACGGTATTCTTGATCATCCTGATATTGAAGGTGTTTCCTTTGTCGGTTCCACACCCACAGCCAAATATATTTATAAACGCTGCGGTGAAACCGGCAAAAGAGTCCAGGCTCTGGGAGGAGCTAAAAATGTTATTGCAGTTATGCCCACTGCAGATATTGCTGAAGGCATGCCTTCGCTTGTCTCCTCATTTTATGGATGTTCCGGTCAAAGATGTCTTGCCGGATCAATTCTTGCCCCTGTGGGTGACAAGACAGATGAAATTGTTGAAAAATTTCTTTTTGCAGCCCGACAGCTGACTGTGGGTGACGGTCTTGATCAGCAGACAGGCATGGGTCCTGTGGGCAGTGCCGCTCAAAAAGAAAAGGTTCTCGGGTATATTGAAAAAGGAATTGAGGAGGGTGCTACCCTTCTTCTTGATGGAAGAGACTGCAAGGTTGAAGGATATCCCAACGGCTTTTTTGTAGGGCCCACTATATTTGATAATGTTACACCGGACATGACCATAGCAAAGGAAGAGATTTTCGGGCCTGTGGTCTGCATAGTCAGATGCAACTCTCTTGATGAGGTGATTAACCTTGTCAATACCCGTGGGCTTTCCAATGCTACCTCTATTTATACCGGCAGCGGAAGCGATGCCAGAAAATTCAAATATGAAGTGCTGCCATCCATGGTTGGTGTAAATATTGGAATCGCTGCCCCCATGAGCTTTTTCCCCTTTGGTGGTGCCGGCAACTCCATGTTTGGAGATGTAAAAGGACATGGGCAGGAGATATTCCAGTTCTTTACAGATACCAAAGTGGTAATAGAGCGATGGTTCTAACCCAAAATTTATAAACTGTTTTGACCTATCGTCTCCTTAAAATTTAAGGAGGCGATAGCTTTTTTTCACAAGGAGAAATACAAAATGCCGCTAACAAGCTTTGGAAGTATATTAACTTTTGCCGAAGAGATTGAAATTCAGGATAGTGATTTTTATTCTGGCGCAATTAACAATCCTGAGTGCGCCGAGCTGAAATCTTTGATTGAGCCATTTATCAAAGAATGCAAAAAAAATATTGTCATCGTCCAGAGGACAAGAAGAGAAAATGTAACAGAGATGATTTTAGAACCGATTCAAGATTTTGTCAGGGAACCTTTTTGTATTAAAAAAGAGGATGCAAAGGGTATGAGCGCGGCAAAAGCTCTTGAAACAATGAAAACAATTGAACAAAGGTCTTTGGGCTACTACACCGCTGCCTCTTCAAAAATGAAATCATTGCCGGAAGTTGCCAACGCCCTTAGATTACTGGGAAAAAAACATAACGCTCGTCTTGGAAAGATGAATGACATATAACAAATATTTTAGGAGGCTTTATATATGAGCACAACTCAAGACAGAATAAAACAATTGGCCAAGCATACCTTCGGCACCTGGAACCGCCAAAGTGCATGGAAATCACCGCTTTTAATTAAAGATGCAAAAGGTGTCTGTTTTTACGATGATAAGGGCAAAGAGTATATTGATTTTTCTTCAATGCTGATATGTTCAAGTCTCGGGCATAAAAACCAGCCCATTATCGAAGCCATCAAAAAACAGGCTGATCAACTTCCCTATATTGCGCCGGGATTTGTTTCAGAGGTGGCCATGGAAGCTATGGAAGCCATACAATCAATGATGCCCAAAGGATTAAATAAATTCTTTTTTTCCACAAGCGGTACAGAAGCCAATGATGGCGCACTGGTTATGACTCGTCAATCCCAGGCCCCCCGATACAAGATCATTTCAAGATATCACTCATTTCATGGTGCGACACCGGCAGGAATGGCTTTTACAGGTGATCCCCGGCGGATACCTACAGAGCGGGCAAGGTATACAGTTGAAGGAGTTCATTTTGCCCCGGATTGTTATTGTTATCGCTGCCCCTTTGGTCAAACATATCCTGAATGCGATGTGCAGTGTGCAAAATATGTTGATTACATGATTAAAGAAGACGGCAATGTGGCAGCAATGATTGTTGAGCCGGTTGTGGGCACAAATGGCAGAATAGTACCGCCGCCGGAATACTTTCCAATGTTAAGAAAAATTTGTGATGAAAACAAAGTCCTTTTAATTGCAGATGAAGTAATGACAGGATGGTTCAGAACAGGAAAAGCTTTTGCAATGGATCACTGGGATATTGTGCCTGATATTATGACTACTGCAAAGGGTTGTACTTCTGCATATACCCCCGTTGGAATCACAGCAGCAAACGATAAGGTTGCCAACTTTTTTGAAGATGAAATGTTTTGCCATGGCCATACATACGCATACCATGCTCTCTGTTTGTCAGCTATACCACCTGCAATTGCCGAATATAAAAGATTGAATGATTCAGGGGTTATCAGTGAAGGCAGCGAGCATCTGAAAAATGAGCTTTACAAACTTGCAGACCGCCATGAATGTATAGGGGATGTAAGAGGGATTGGACATCTTTGGGGATTTGAGCTTGTAAAAAACAGGAAAACCAAAGAGGCCTTTAATGTAAAAGAGGACAAAATCACAGGAGCTCCCTTGATGACAGCAAAAGTATCGGGTGAATGCATGAAAAATGGTCTCTATATTTTGCCATGGTATGATAATTTAGTTCTTGCTCCCCCTTTAATTATTACTAAAGAAGAGATTGATAAATCCATGCATATTCTTGACAAAGCTTTAACCATTGCAGACGAAGAAGTAGAAAGCACAGGGATTGCAGCCTCAAGAAGCGCAGAATTCTCAGCAAGAGATTAAGGAGATTTTTATGGATAAAAAATTTGATTACAGCCAGGCTGCAGCAGAAGCTGACAGATGTCTGCTATGCCATGATGCACCCTGCTCTAAAGGGTGTCCTGCCAATACAGATCCTGGAAAATTTATCAGGAAATTTAAGCTTAGAAATATAAAGGGTGCCATTCGTACCATAAAAGAAAACAATATCATGGGTGGTGCCTGCGGTGTTCTATGCCCCACCTCAAAACTTTGTGAAAAAGAATGCTGCTCATCTGAACTTGACCGCCCCATCAGGATTGGTAAGATCCAGGAATTTCTGGTCAGACATGGTAAGGATATTGAGTTTCAGGTATTTGAAAAACCGGAAGCTCTGCTTGAGAAAGTAGCAGTCATAGGATCAGGCCCTGCAGGATTGAGCTGTGGTGCCGAGCTTGCCAAAAAAGGTTACCAGGTAACTGTTTTTGAAAAAAGATCAGAACCTGGAGGAGTTTTGCGCTATGGTGTTCCATCCTATAGATTCGATAAGGAGCTTCTATCCCTGGAACTTGAGGATATTAAACACCTTGGGGTCAAATTTGAGTGTAACAGCTCAATCAAAGACCCTGGTGAAGCTGAAGAATTGCTTAATAAAGGTTTTAAGGCTGTTTTTATAGCAACCGGTCTCTGGGATGCTGCAACTATTCTTAAAGAAAAGCCAGAAGGAGTTTATAATTCAGTAGAATTTCTGTCAAATTCTCATACTGAACAGATGGATATTTTAAACAATGAAGTTAAAAACAAGAAAGTGGCAGTGATCGGAGGAGGGTCTGTTGCAATGGATTGTGCCGGGTTGGCTTCAAAATTTCAAGCAAGTGACGTTTACCTTGTTTACAGACGCTCTTTCTGCCAGATGCCTGCAGAACAAGATGAGCTTTTTGATACCCTGGAAGATAATGTCCATTTTATGATTCTTAACCAGCCAAAAGAGTATATGGCTGACCAAGATGGCAGGCTGACTGGAATCAAGCTTATCCGCACAAGGCTTTCAGACCCTGACGGCACAAACAGAAGATCACCTGTGGAGATAAAAGACTCCCAGTGGGTTCTTGATGTTGATCTTGTTGTGGAAGCCATTGGTAATAAAGCCTTTGATAATTCCAATGACCTGTATCCGGATGTTGATGTTAATGATAAAAATCTTATTAAAGCATCGCTGGATGATTGCCAGACATCAAACAAGGCCATTTTTGCAGGTGGCGACATAGTACGGGGTCCATCTCTTGTGGTAAATGCAGTACAGGATGGGAAAACAGCAGCAGATGCCATGGACAGCTATTTGAAAACAAGGAGGAGTAGTGATGAATAAAAATGATATTGATCTTTCCATTGATTTTTGTGGTGTAAATTTTAAAAATCCTTTTCTTCTCTCTTCATCACCTGTGTCAAACAGTGCTGAAATGGTTGCAAGATCTTTTGATGCCGGCTGGAGTGGAGTTATGTTCAAGACATTGAATTCTGATACGGTTCCAATTATTCATCCATCTCCACGTATGCATGGATATGGCTATGGCCGCAAAAAACTTGTGGGGCTTCAGAATGTTGAGATGATTTCAGACAGGCCTTTAAAAGACAATCTTGCTGATTTCCTGTATTTAAAGAAAAAATATCCAGGGCATGTCCTTATTTCAAGCATAATGGGTTTTTCAAATGATGAGTGGGCATATCTTGCCAAAGCATCTGAAGATAATGGTGCAGACATGCTTGAACTTAATTTTTCATGTCCCCATATGGCTGTGGAGGGTGCAGGGCACCATGTCGGTCAAGCATTTGATCTTATTGAAAAATTTACAACTACTGTAAAAGAGTGTGTCTCAATACCTGTAATTGCAAAAATGACTCCAAATATAACCGACATGACAGAACCTGCCATTTATGCAAAGAACGGCGGAGCTGATGCGATTTCTGCCATAAATACAGTGAGCGGTATTTCAGGAATTGATCTTGATGTAATCGTACCGACACCCAATATTTTTGGACTCAGCTCTAACTCTGGAACATCAGGGCCTGTTATCAAACCCATCGGCTTAAGATTTATTTCAGATATGGCAAAGTGCGACGAATTGTCTTTGCCATTGTCAGGTATCGGCGGGATAGAGACATGGATTGATGCATTAGAGTATATCCTGCTTGGCGCTTCTACCATCCAGGTGACCACTGGAATTATTCATTATGGATATGATATTGTTGAAGATATGATTGAAGGCCTGACCGATTTCATGGTTGAAAAAAAGATTGCAAAATTGTCTGATCTTGTGGGCAAAGCACTTGGTAATTTAAAGACAACAGATCAGTTTGATCTTAAAAGACAGGGATGCTCTGTTTATGATCTTGAAAAATGTGTTGGCTGCGGCCAGTGCTACACGGTTTGTAAAGATGCCGGTGGATTTGCCCTTGAGTGGGATGAGAAAAAGAGGCAGCCTGTTTTAACTGAAGATAAATGTTTAAGCTGTATGATATGCAGCTTTGTATGCCCTGTAAAAGATCTTATCACCTTTAAAGAGATGCCTGAAAACTGGAAAAGAGAGGATGCTGTTGTAATGGATGAATCTTTGAAAACCAAGGTAAAATATGAACCTTTTAAAAATTTTGTAAAATAGGAGGAGGAGAGTATGTCCATGTTAATAAAAAATGGTTTAATTGTCACTTCCACAGGCAGCTATACTGCTGATGTTTTAGTTAAAGATGGTAAAATAAAAGCCATTGGTGCAGATTTAGACAGTGGATCCCAAAATATTATCGATGCAAAGGGCAAATATGTTCTGCCGGGTGCTATTGATCCTCATACCCATTTATCCATGCCTTTTATGGGAACTTCTGCACAGGATGATTATGCAACAGGTACAATTGCAGCAGCCTGCGGAGGTGTGACAAGTGTAATTGATTTTGATCTTCAGCAAAAAGGCGAATCCATTTTTGAAGCTGTTGAGAGAAAAAAATCGTGGGCTGAGGGTAAAGTTGCTGTGGATTACTCTCTTCATCCTGCCATCATGGATCCAAGACCAGAAGTTATTGATGAAATCAAAGATGCTATTTTAGAATATGGAACTCCCAGTTTTAAAATTTTCATGGTTTATGATTTCAGGGTTGATGATGCAACAATGATACGTCTTCTCCAGGAGACCAAAAAATATGGCGGACTTGTGCAGGTTCATGCAGAAAATGTCCATATTATAGATCACTTAAACCAGGAGTTTGAAAAAGCAGGAACTTTATCTCCCTATTACCACGCTTTAAGCAGACCCAATATTGCTGAAGAAGGGTAAAAGAGGCACAGGACAAAGGAGTTAATGTCTTTGCTGAAACCTGTCCTCAATACCTGCTTTTGGATGATGAAAGATATAAAGAGCCGGGCTTTAACGGTGCCAAATATGTGATGTCACCTCCTTTAAGAACAAAAGAGAGTAATATTGCTCTCTGGGATGGTATTAACAGAGGGAATATCCAGGTTCTTGCAACAGATCACTGCCCCTTTGATTTCAATGGCAAAAAAGATATGAACGGCACAGATGATTATAGAAAGAT
>CAXMTQ010000095.1:0-8774 GCA_964196205.1 uncultured Desulfobacula sp. | reverse complement strand
ATCTCGTACGCAATGGGAGCTCCAATAACTCCGGCTCCAATAATAATTGCATCATATTTTTCATTCATAATTTACTCTCTCCTTAGTTTTTAATATACTTTATAATTATTGTTTTTATAACTCGCTGATAAAATGATTAAATCTTTCTTCTCCAGCTGGTTTTAATCCAAATTCCTTTCCAGCATCAATAATGGCGTGTATCATATCCCTTCCATATCCTCGTGAACAGGTCAGTACCAACCCATGATTTTCAAGGTTTTTGCTTAAAGTCACAATCTGGCACGGAACATGTGAAAACGGTCCCTGGAAAAGAAAGGGAGCCTTTTTTTCAGGATTTAAAAAATCAAGTGAAGTCAGTTTTTCACAAATTGAAAATATGTTTTTCCCGATCAAGGCAACAAATAATGACGACTCTGTAACATCTGTAATCCGGAATCTTCGGGCATGACAATATTTTCTTCACCAAAATTATATATTGATACCTGGGTGTTGTTCATGCGGTTGATAAGTATCTTCTTATCAAAAACACTATTGCCCGGAATTTCAGGGATGTTAATATTAAATGGTTTTTTTTCCCCAAGATTGGAATCCTGGTAGTCAAACCGCTGTTTGTGAGTCAGATCAATAAGAAAAGGCCCATCGCCTTCACCTTCGTACTCCATTACTATTTCCCAATTATCTGTGGTTTTCGTTTTAACAGGCGTACTTTTTAATACAACCGGAGAAACTCTCTTAATCTCTTTCATGATTTTTTTCCCTTACATTTTCATCCTTGAACCTTCAGGATCATAAAACGGCATCTCTACAACTTTCCCGTAAATTCGCTTGCCATTACACTCATCTTCAAAAATTTCAAGCCTGGTACCGATTTTGGAAAGCGGGCCGTCAACAAGAGCCATACCTACTGCCTCGTTTAAAGAGAAGCTATCCCTTGCTGTACAGACATAACCCCTGACTTTTTCATCCACAATCAAAGAGCCGTCATGGGGAGCACGACCTTTGTCTTCCATTTTAAATCCCACAAGTTTGAACCGGTCTTTATCCTTTTCTGCCTGGGCAAGTGCAACAGCACCAATGGTTTTTGCATCAGCTTTAGTGCGATCCCACAAAAATCCCAGGCCCACATCAAGAAGATTGGTTCTCTGCTCTGATTCCTGACCCAGGATGATATGGCATTTTTCCATGCGAAGTACATTTTGAGCTTCAACCCCAAAGTTTTCTATATTAAATTCTTTGCCGGTATCTTTAAGCATAAGCCAGACAGAGAGCATATAAGATGAAGGAACATGGAGTTCATAGGAGAGTTCTCCCACAAAGCCAAGGCGCATGGCTCTGACCGGGATGCAATCTTTGATATTAAATTCTTTATATTCTGAAAATCCAAATGATTCATTGGATATGTCCATATCCACTATTTTTGCAAGAACTTTTCGTGCATTGGGTCCGGCAAGATTTATTACACCCATGGAGTCGGTAAGGTTGACCATGTGAAAATTCCATTTGTCGTACCTTGTGTGATACCTGATCCACTCCACAGTCTGGCCTGCACGACCTGTAGATGTGGTAAAATAGTAATCATTTTCCCCAAGCTTTGTGATAACTCCGTCATCTATGACACAGCCGTCATCATTGCACATGGCAGAGTATTTCATTCGTCCCTTTTTTACTTTGGACATGTCAGAGACAAAAACCCTCTGCAGAGCTTTTAAGGCATCAGGCCCGTGAATTCTGAATTTACCAAGGGTTGAAGCATCAAGCATTCCAACATTGGATCTTATATTTTCTATCTCTTTTTTACATGTCAGATCCTCGCTGAAATACCTGGCACGCTGCCACACTCCAATATTACGAAATATTCCACCGTCTTCTCTCTGCATTTTATCCATGGGAGTCTGTTTGAGCATGATATGATTGGTTCCGGCATAGGTGGAGAGCAGAGTTGGCACAAGTGGAGGTCTGGTGGTAGTGGGTTTTATGGAAATATCCGGCAGAGCCTGATATTTGGCAACATAGAGAGGCAGGTTGTGGCCCGGGATACCGCCCTGGCCAGGGCCTGTTCCAGCTGAAGTAAATCTTTTGATAAGCTCTGGAACATCAAAACCCTTTTCAATTGCCTGTTTGATATTTTTAATGGTTGTATCTTCATCAAAACAGATAAAACTTTTTCTACCCTTTACAGGAGCTGTGACAAGCTTTGTTCCCCTTGTGGGGCCGGGAAGATTTTTTAAGCTTTTTTTAACATCACCGATTTCCTTAATGGAACAATTTTCACAATCAAGGGCAGCATGCAAACCTGCAAGGGTTCCGGATGTTTCAATGGAGAGGGGATCATCCAATCCAAGCAGACGTCCTGTGACATGCATTTTTTCAGGCAGTTTGTCAGCCAGGAAAAATCCAGTATGTGCATCATATTTGAGTTTTCCCTGTGCTATTGTTACAGGGCCTGTAACAGGAGTCATTCCTGCAGAAGCTACAATCAGATCACATGAAACTGTCTTGGATGCAAGGCCATCAATACTTGAGAGTTCAACATTTTTAACTCTCTTTTTCCCATTGGCTTTGCATGCAACCCAGCCTTTAAGCAGAGTTATGTTTTTATCTTCCAATTTTTGTAGAAGCTCAGGATTCTGTCCATCTTCTCTTATATCTGCAATCAATTCAATATTAAGCCCGAGACTGCTGAGTTCCAGGGCAGCTTCAAGCCCAAGGTCATGGCCAATACAGAATACAGCCTTTTGACCCGGTAAAAGTCCGTATGTATTTGCAAGCCGCAGGGCACATCCAATCTGCATGATGCCGGGTTTTTCATTGTTGTCAAAAATCAAAGGCCTTTCAATGCATCCTGTGGCAACAACCACACTTTTTGCCCGGATTTCAATATATCTCTGATTAAATACATCACTCTCTTTTCCAATCTGGAACCCGGTAATAAGATTGTTATTGTAAGCACCCACCATGGAAGTGTGGGTAAAAACCCTTATGTTTTCAAGGGCATTAACCTCTCTATCAAGCTCCAGGGCCCTGTCATGAAGGCTTTGTCTGTATTCAAAAAAACCTCCCAGCCAGGGTCGAGATTCCATGATAATAACCCGCAGGCCTTTTTTTGCTGCTGCAACGGCAGCCATCATACCCGAAGGCCCGCCGCCAATTACACAAACATCTGTGGTAGGAAATATTTCATCATAAATTCCCGGCATCTCAAAATCCGGACTTAATGTGCCAAGACCTGCTGCCTTGCGGATCTGCTTCATGGCAATGGGCCATATGCTGGCAGGTTTATGCATTGTATTATAATAAAATCCCGCAGGCATCATCCAGTCCATCTTATCAATGAAAGACATCATGTCATTTTCAGCAGAGCCTTTTACATTCTGCTCTTTTATGACCATCCCCTCTTTAAGCAGGGTGTTTTCACACCTGACATTGGGAATATTATCCACTTCCATGCAAGTATTGCTGCATTCTCCATCAAGAGAGTAAAGCCCTCTTGGTCTGTGATATTTTAAGCTGCGGGCAAATATTCTTATACCATTTGCATATAAAGCGGTTGCAACAGTATCGCCTTTAACCCCATAATATTTTTTCTTTTTATAGATAAAGCCGATTTTTCGGAATCCATCTATTTTTAAAGTTGGCATATGATCAAGTCTGTTCATCATTTTTTTGCCTCCTTTTTCTCTACTTCAAGGTTGGTTGTTGTATCTCTTAAAATGGTAAACCAGGAGCCACAACCATCTTTATGAAACCACCACTCCTCCTGTACGCCTGCAACACATCTGTTCATGTGTACATATTCGCACCAGGTTTGAGGGTTAAGATCTTTCTCTTCAGGTCTCGGACCCTTTTCTTCGCCGCCGTATTTGAATTCATATCCATTTCTTTTTCCGCAGACTGGACATGTAATAGTTAAAGCCATTATATTCCTCCTCGCCTTTTAATTGTCTGGCGTATAATTTACCAAAGCTGCTGTTTCACCCATGAGCCTGTGCTCTTCATATCGTTTCAGGGCAAAGGGTTTGAAAATATCAGGACATTGATCTGTTGCCATGAACTGTGCCATATATTTACCAACAGCAGAGCAGGATTTGAATCCAAAATAACCCCAGCCGCAATCCATGAAAAAACCTTCAACCTGGTTGTTCCCATCCATTATCGGTGCCATGTCAGGGGTCATGTCAGCAAGACCTCCCCAGATTCTCATGAAACGAACTCCTCTAAGGCAGGGCAGGAACTCAGAAAGTGCTTCAGCCTGATGTTTGATATAGTGGGCAGTATTCAAGGTTGTATAATTTGGCCAGGGATCCATGTGGGCACCTGTTGCTATTTCACCTTTCAAGGTCTGGTTGGCATAACAGTGATAGGCTCCTGAAGAGACAACATGATCCAGCAGTGGTTTTAAAGGCTGCGTAACCATGGCCTGGATAGTCAAAACAGAGATGGGAAGTTTTATTCCAAGCATATCATGGATCAGGGCAGCAGAATAACCACCTGCTGAAATCAACACCTGTTTTGTATTAATTTTGCCTTCACTTGTTGTAACAGAGCATACTTTGTTGTTTTTTGTTTCAATACCCAAAGCCTCTGTGTGCTGGTGAATCTCAACCCCATTTTTGGAAGCTCCCTTTGCAAGTCCCCACACCACAGCATCGTGACGTACAATACCGCCGGGCGGGTGAAACATTGCCCCATGAATGGGAAAAGTAATATTTTCAGAGATATTTAAAGCAGGAACCAGCTCTTTTGCCTCTTTTGCATCAATGAGATGGCTTTCCACTCCGTGAAACTGTGCAGTGGCAATTGTCATGCGGGCAGCTTTCATGGCTGCTTCTGAATGCATAAGATTCAAATTGCCGCAATTATTGAACATTAAATTGTAATCCAGCTCTTTGGTAAGAACCGGCCAGAGGTCAAGAGCTTCCTTGTAAAGGGGAACATTATACTGGGTCCGCTGATTGGCACGGACAATTGCAGTATTTCGGCCGGCACCGCCAAATCCGATATAGTTTTTTTCAATAATCGCAATATCGGTTATGCCATGCTCCTTTGCAAGGTAATAAGCTGTTGCCAGACTGTGAAGCCCGCCTCCAATGATAACCACATCATAACTTGATTTAAGTTTTGTTTTTTTCCCCCACAGGGGTTTGTTTTTAAAAATCATTGGTTTTCCCATGTAATTATGGATTTTTGTCAATTTTAAGGTTTTGAGTTTATGTACTATCCATTTAATTCCTTCATTACGTGATGAAATGAATAGTGTCAAGTTTTTTTTCAAAAAAAGATATTATTTCTTTCATCACAGCTTGACAAGACGCTCTCCTTTTTATAAAAGTAAACCAAATTATATGCAAAAATAATTTGATTTACAGGGGAACTGGCTATACTGGCTTATATAAACCGAGTGTTTACAGAAAATGAAATATCTGTTTTTTAAATTTAAAATATAACTTATCAGGCTGAAATTATAATGAATGATCCAATATCACATCCAGTAATAAACGACATTTCAAATAAGCTTGATTCACTTACTCCCAAAGCCCAGATACTGGGAAATTATATAATGCAAAACCCTTCCAAAGCTGTTTTCATGACCACAAAGGAACTTGCCCAGACCTGTGATATCAGTGAAGCAACAGTGGTCAGATTTGTCAGTACCCTGGGTTACGAGGGATATTCAGATTTTCAAAATGCATTAAAGGATTTTGTAAATACAGGTCTTTCACTTCCTGAAAGAGCTGATATCAAAGGAATTAAAGAGCATGGTGTAGACAGACTCCACAGGGGGGTCCTCGAAGAGCTGGGCAACCTGCAGCATCTCTATGAAAATATCAGTGTTGAAACCATGAATGAATTTGTTGATCAATTAGATAAAGTCAACACAGTTTATGTTGTCGGTTCACGAATATCATATACATATGCCTATTATCTTGGCTGGTCATTAACAAAGATCAGAAAAGGAATTCATATTTTAAAAGGCAGTGACAGCACATCATTTGATCTGCTTGTAAATGCAAATTCTCCAAGCCTTGTGATCCTTACCACTTCAACAAGATATCCCAATGAACTTATAAAACTTGCAAGGATGATCCAACGCAGCAGCCATACACTTTTGACCATGACAGATTCGAGTATCTGCCCCATCATTGGGTTTTCAGATTTATCCCTTGTGGTTCCGTCAAGATCTATTCCCTTTATCGGTAATGTTTCAGGTATGCTTGTTGCAATTCAATACATTGTTCAGGAACTGGCAAATAAAAGAGGAGAAGTCCTGGAAAATTATCATAAACAGTTGGAACAGGTTTATCTGGAAAACGATATTTTATTTAATCTTGGACCAAGATAGGGATTTGAGTTATGAGTTGCGGAGTGAATTCGACACTCTGTTTATCATCATTTGATGATTTTTTTAAAAGGAGAGGTGAAAAATATGTTAAAAACTCAGGAAGAACTGCTAAATGTACTTAAACAAAACAATATTGAATATATAAATCATGAACATCCTGCAGTGTTTACTGTTGAAGAAGCTGACCAGCAGCACGAAGGCATTGATGGTGTCCATAGTAAAAATCTGTTTTTCAAAGATAAAAAGAAAAATCTGTTTCTTGTTGTTACCCTTTGTGACAAATCAATTAAAATCAAGGAAGTGGCAAAAAAAATTGGTGCTAAAAGTATGTCATTTGGCAAGCCTGAGCTTCTTGCACAGGTGCTCGGAGTAATTCCCGGTGCAGTAACACCCTTTGCTGTTATCAATACAGGAGATCATAAAATTAAAGTAGTTCTTGATGAAGAGATGATGGAGAGTGATCTTCTTAATTTCCATCCACTTGAAAATACAGCCACAACAACAATATCTTCAAAAGATCTGATAAAATTTATGGAATACTGTAACCAGGATTTTGAGGTTGTCAGGTTATAACAGCCTGAAAAACCTTGTTTAAAAAATCTCTCTGTTTTGTTCACAATTTTTATTGACAAATCATTTACGTTTATATTGACATTTGCAATATAAAATAATACATTATCGTCAATATGCGACAGATGCTCACACAAAATCAGCAAAAGGTTTTTAAGTACCTGAAACAAAAAATTGAGGATAATGCTGTTTCTCCCACTCTGCGCGAGGCTGCAGCGGATCTTGAAATCAGTCATGCCGCAGTTGCCCAGACCCTGAAAACTCTTGAAAACAAAGGGTATATCAGGCGGGATGGCAGGTACAGCCGTACCATTCATATCCTGGATAATACAGGAGATTTGCACACTGCACAAAGGCAGAAACAGATTCCTGTGATCGGACATATCACGGCAGGTATTCCCATGTATGCCCAGCAGGAGTGGGAAGGTAAGCTTGTCGTGGATGCTAAAATATACCAGGGCCAAAACCTTTTTGCCCTTAAAATTCATGGAGATTCCATGAAAAATGCAGGTATTTTTGACCAGGACCTGGCCATTTGCAAACCCAGGCAGTATGCTCAGAACAGGGAGATTATTGTGGCTTTAATCCATCATGAAGAAGCCACGGTAAAAAGATTTTTTCTGCATAAAGATTTTATTGAGCTGCGGCCTGAAAATTCAGAATTCAAAACCCGGATGTATGAATTTGATGAAGTGCTGGTACAGGGAAAAGTTATCGGTATTATTCGAGGTCCCCGGAGTTTTGAATGATAAATCATTTGGATGAGTGCAGCCTTTTTATAGGTACCAGCGGCTATTCCTACGGAGAGTGGATTGATTCAGGTTTTTATCCCCAGGGCACCAACTCTTCCAATATGCTTGATATTTATACAAAATTTTTTCATACAACAGAACTTAATTATACCTGGTACCAGATGCCAAAGGCAGCAGCAGTTGAACGAATGTGTGCAAAGGTGCCAAAAAATTTTAAATTTGCTGCAAAGCTGACACGTACAATGACCCATGAGATAAAAAAAGGGCAGTGGCAAAAAGAGGTCATGTCCTATCGTCAGGGGATTAACCCTCTAATTCAATCTAAAAAGCTGTTATGTATTCTTATCCAGCTTCCTCCCTGGTTCAAACGATCAATCAAATTCAGACACTATCTTGCAGCGCTGTTAGATGAACTTTCAGGACTGCCTGTTGCCGTGGAATTCCGGCATGATTCCTGGGTAAATGACAAGGTGTTTTATGAATTTGAAAAACGCAAGATTACCCTGGTCTCTGTTGATGCACCTGATTTGCCAGGGCTTTTTCCTCAACTTGATGTGGTTACAAACCCGGATCTGTTTTATATTCGCTTTCACGGCAGAAATGCAAAAGGGTGGGGGTCCGGCAATATGCAAAAACAATTTGACTATGATTATACTGATCTGGAGATCAAAAAATGGGATACTGTAATCAAAGAGATTATGATGCCAAAAGCCAGGACAGGCAGTATATTTTTTAATAATCATGTCCGGGGGCAGGCTCCAAAAAATGCACTGACATTAATAGATTTTTTATTTGAAAAACAGAAGGAATATGCATGAAAGAGATAGATACCCGGGGCCTTGTATGCCCTGAACCGGTTTTGCAGACCAAGGCTGTAATCGAAAAGACAAATATAGACTCTTTAAAAGTGATTGTTGATAACGAAGCTGCAATGGAGAATGTCTGCCGTTTTTTGGAGTTCAACGGTTATAAAACTTTAACAGACCGGCAGGGGCATTGTTTTGTGATTACAGGCAAACTCAAAACAATGCCTCGGAACAGAGTTGAAAAGCCGGCAGTCAAAGAATCTGAAGAGCAAAAGATTATGGTGATGTGTGCCACTGATCAAATGG
>CAXMTQ010000094.1:0-8829 GCA_964196205.1 uncultured Desulfobacula sp. | reverse complement strand
ACACAAATAAATTTTTTCCCTTTAACTCATTGAGTATTGTGTGTAACCGCTTATCAAGCTTGTTAATATCTTTGATAAAATTAAGATAGTTTTTTTTATAATACTCCCTGCTGCCCGGGTCAAATTTTGAAAGTGTTTGAAAGATTGTCCGGGACTGTCTCTTTACAATCAGAGGATTCATCCATGTGTGCGGGTCTTTACCTGCTGCATGGCTGTTGTGATTTAGTTTTTTTTCGTGACTGTGTTTGGTCATCTCTCTTAAAACAACATCTTTATTTGTATCTATAATCTTTGTTTTATTCATTGATCTTATTTTATTTAGAATCCCGTTTTCAAAAGGAACCCCAATTTTAAAATAGATATCAGACATACCCAGTTTTTTTATCTGGTCAGGGGAAGGCGCATAGGTTGCAGGACTTTTTCCGGGTTTTACCAAAACATCAACCTTAACCTTGTCTCTGCCAATTTTTTCAACAAAGTATTTTTGAGGAAGTATACTGACATGCACCTTTATGGCGGTATCTGCAAAAATAGTCATGGGGAACAGCAGAGTCAGCAATATTATATCCTGTCGAATATATTTTTTTTTGCATTCTGATATTTTTATCAACCTTAAACCTCTCACTGCCATGCTGTATAAAATTTTATTCGGTTTTACCAAATTGATATTTGACATGATCAACAAATCTAACCAACAATAATGTTCTATGCGGCATAAATCAAGTGGGTACAGAAATTTTCAGATACTTTGCAGGTAAAAATTATTTTGTTTTTGAAACCCTACTGTTTTTTAGCGATATTTTATAAATTTGGATCTGAAAAAATTAAAGCTTTATATTATAACTTGAAATTTCTCGTAATATTAAATAGTATAAGTCGTAATATTAGATAGTATAACTCGTATAATATAAGAGAACAGGTTAAAAAAGCTCAAAAGTCTAATCAAAGATAAATTTAAATTCGGTATTGTTTTTTATACAGGTTCAAGGCTGCTGCCTTTTGCAGACGGCAGGCATCAATTTTTTTGCAGTACCTTTGTCAATACTGTTTTAATAGTTGGCATGATTGAAATCTATTCTGACCAATGCCTGGAAGCAAAAAGAGATTTCACTGGAGGAGAACAGGTGTTTTGATCTGGATAATTGAGATCTAAGAAAATAAAGGTTAAAATGAAAAATATTATACTCTATATCATTACCATTTTAGTATGGGGATCAACCTTCCTTGCTATCAAGTATCAGCTCGGTGTTGTGGATCCCATGGTATCTGTCATTTACCGATTTGGTCTTGCAGCAGTTTTGTTAACACTTTTTTGTTATATCAAGGGGCTTAATCTGAAGTTTAGTGTAAAAGAGCATTCTTTTATGGCTCTTTTGGGAATATTACTCTTTTCCATTAATTACTGGTTTGTCTATGTGGCAGAACAATATGTCACAAGCGGTGTTGTAGCAGTTATGTTTTCTTCCATTGTATTCATGAATATTGTCAACGGAACCATTTTTCTCAAGGCAGTGCTTGAAAAGCGAATGATTGCCGGGGCAATAATAGGAATTATCGGTATTGCACTGATATTTATGCCTGAAATAAAATCCTTTGATCTGTCAGATAAGGGCATGTTCGGGCTTGCCATTGTATTTTTAAGTGTCCTTCTTGCCTCCTTTGGTAATATTGTTTCAGCCAGAAATACCAAAAACAGTATTCCTGTCATTCAGGCAAATGCTTTTGGTATGGCGTACGGGACTGTTTTCCTTTTATTAATTGCCATGATAGCCGGAAAAGAATTTACCTTTACTTTTTCTATCCCTTATATCAGCTCACTTGTCTATCTATCAATTTTCGGATCAATCATTGCCTTTGGAAGCTATTTAACACTTATTGGTTCCATAGGCGCTGACAAAGCATCCTATGCCATTATGATTGTTCCTGTTGTGGCATTGATTCTCTCCTCTTTTTTTGAGGGATACGCCTGGAATTTAACAGCTGTTTCAGGCCTTCTGCTTGTTGTTGGAGGCAATTATCTTGCCCTTAAAAAACCTGGTATGTCCAGAGCCTGATTTGTCTGGCTTGAGCCTGCCATGATTTGCATCTTGATTTCAGGCTTTAATGCAGCTATATCTATAATTAGTTAAAAAAAAGGAGAGATGAATGATTCCCAATCAACAATCATTATTCAGTATTCCTGAGCAAATCAGTTATCTGAATTGTGCATTCACAGGACCGCTTTTAAAAACTGCACAGGCAGCAGGGGAAAAAGCACTTAGAGCCAAATGTAATCCCTGGAATATCAAACCTGAAGATTTTTTCACAAATATTGAAAGTGTAAGAATCCTGTTTGCTCAATTAATCCACTGTTCCAAAGATGATGTGGCAATCACTCCTTCTGTCTCGTATGGTATAGCCCTTGCTGCAAAAAATCTTCCTTTTTCCCAGGGACAAAACATAGTAGTCCTTAAAGATCAGTTTCCCTCTAATATATACAGCTGGAAACGGCTTGCCCGTGAGTGAAAAGGGCAAATCCAGACCGTTGACAGGCCAGAGGATCATAACTGGACCCAGGCTGTAATAAATAAAATAGACAGCAAAACCTCCATTGTTGCCATCCCCAATATCCACTGGACAGATGGAACCCTGTTAGATCTGATTCAGATAGGAAAGATATGCCGGAAACAGAAAGCAGCACTGGTCATAGATGGGATACAATCTCTTGGAGCCATGCCGTTTTCAATTAAAGAAGTTAAACCTGATTTCCTTGTCACAGCCTCCCATAAATGGCTGCTGGGAGCTTATAGTTTTGGATTTTGTTATATTGCCCCCCAATGGCAGAATACAACGCCACTTGAGGAGAACTGGTTAAACAGATCAGGATCACAGGATTTTTCACGGCTTGTGGATTACAGGGATGATTATCAAAAAGGAGCCCGCAGATTTGATATGGGAGAAGCCAGTAACTTTTTCCTTGCACCTGTTGCAAAAGCAGCATTGGAACAGATTCTTGAGTGGGATGTAAAAAATATTGCACAAACCTTACGGATGAAAACAGATTATATTGCCCAAAAAGCAAGGTCCATGGGCTTAATTGTTCCCCTGAAAAAGCAGCGCGCAGAGCATATGATAGGCATCACACTCCCTTCAGGTATTCCAAAAAATCTACCCTCAAAATTGTCCTCTGAACAAATATATATCAGCATCCGCGGAGACTCTATCAGGATTGCTCCTCATCTTTATAATACTGAGAAAGATATTGACAGGCTCTTCAAGTGTATAGGAGAAGTGGTTTAAAACATGCAGATTTTAAATCCATCCAGATGGTATCTCCATCCTGTTTTTATTTTTGCCTGTTCCATTTTTGCCCTTGCCACATTCCTTGTGGTGACGATCAGCTGGTATATGGAAATCACATCAGCACTTGAAGTAATTATCCTGAAGTTTCATATTGATCCTAAGTTGATTTTTCCTTCAAAAACCGGGATGACCATACTGGTTTTAAGTGCCTTAATTGCCGTAGTATTGATTGGAATTCTTCTGGCATTTATATATTATCAGAAAACTGTCAATCTTTTCAGGCTTCAGCATAATTTTATATATAATTTCACCCATGAACTCAAAACTCCTGTAACCTCACTGAGAATTTATCTTGAGACTTTTATCAAACATGAGCTTAAATCCAATGAAGTAAAAAAATACAGTGAAAATATGCTGGAAGATATTAATCGTCTCACAGAAAATATTAACAGCATCCTTGATCTTGCGAGAATTGAAAGCCAGAATTTTGGTTCTGAAATCACCAGGGACAGCCTGATAAAACTGGTGGAAAATTTTTGCAAAAAAAATGCATCTCTTTTTCGTGACCTGGATATTGAAATTGATAATCAGGCCAATATCGATATGGTGTATCCTGTAAACCTGCTTTTATTTGAGATGCTTTTAATGAATCTTATTTCCAATGCCATAAAGTATAATGATTCCCATGCTCCAAAACTTGTGATCCGGTTTAAAAATTTTATACAAAAAGTTACCATTGAATTTATTGATAATGGAATTGGTGTTGATAAAAAAGAGGCAAGAAAAATTTTCAGGAAGTTTTATCAATCCGACCGGTATCAGGCAAATGATATTTCAGGATCAGGGCTTGGGCTCTATCTTGTTTCCAGCATTTCTGCCATCCATGGATGGAGAGCTTCGGCTGCAAGTAATGGCAAGGGAAAAGGGGCAACATTTAAAATTACCATTCCAAAGGCAAGCATTGCCAATGTCAGGGAGAAAAAGCTATGGAAACGATTAACAAAAAGCGTATCCTGGTCATAGAAGATGAAGCCCATATTGCAGATGGGATCAGATTGAATCTTTCCATTCAGGGTTATGGAGTCAAGATTGCTCAAGATGGGATTGCAGGCCTGGAGTTATGGAGATCATGGCAACCGGATCTGATTATTCTTGATATTATGCTGCCCATGATTGACGGGTTTTCCATTTTAAAAACTATTCGCAAAGAAGATGAGAAAATTCCTGTACTTATACTTTCTGCCAGGGGTGATACAAAAGATAAAGTCAAAGGGCTCAAATATGGTGTGGATGACTATTTATCAAAACCCTTTGATCTTGAGGAATTTCTTTTAAGAATTAAAAGACTTCTCAAAAAAAAGACCTGGTTTAAAGATGATAACAAAGATAATAATCTTGAGTATAAAAGATTTGAAGGGGATTCCTATAATTTTGGCATCAACCATATTGATTTTATCACTTTTAAAGCAAGTTGTGCAGCAGGTGAGATTATTTTGACAGAGCAGGAGATTGTTTTGCTCAAGCTTTTTATCGGCAATAAGGGTAAACCACTCTCCCGAGAAATGCTGTTGACTGCCGGCTGGGGATATTCCAAGGATACCACCACACGAACAGTGGATAATTTTATTGTCAGATTTAGAAAATATTTTGAAGAAAAACCTAAGAACCCTGTCTATTTTATCAGCAGACGGTCGGTGGGGTATGTGTTTGACCATGATTAGTCAAAATTGTGCCCGCCCAAAAACCACTAATTTGCCAATCACAAAATAGTAGGGCAGGGAGTGTTTTGCTGAATAATTGTCCGGGTCAATTAAAAAAACATTGTGATCCATAAAAACAGACTTGAACCTCTATCCACGCTTTTTGTGGAAGATGGTATCTGAATCTGTCCGTATTCATCATCTTTGCCGCCAATTGTAAAATTAGAACTAACTGTTATCTCAATGTTTTGGGCTGCATCCCAGGTTATTCCCGGTTGGAGCAGGAAGGATGGGTCATTAAGATTTGCAATGGCTGTAAAGTTAAAATTTAAAAGCGGGTTTAATTCTATTTGTATGCTTGAGCTTAAATAATTTTTTCCAAACCCGTATAGTTCACCCCTGTTGATTCTTTCATAAAGGTCGGGATCAGTGAGGGCTTTTGAGTAATCATCCACACCAAGACCGGAATAATAGTATTCAATAAATCCATAAAAATTTTTTTTAAACCATTCCCATGAATAATCAATATTTGCGATAAAATTCAGGAAATTTTTCTTTGTATCACCACCTGCAAAAGTATATATAAGATCACTTCTTACAACTGCATTACCGAGAGTGCCGGCATATCCTATTCCTGCGAGGTTATCTTCATAATGTTCTGCAACCATGAAATCAAATTCCATATCATTAAATTTTATATTATCTATTCCTATATTATTTGGGAAAAAATGGTATTTAAACCCAATGGATGATTCTGAAAATTTGATATTTCCATCTTTGGCATCGCGTCTTGGCACATAAATAAACTGCAGATCATCACCTTTTTTAAAAAAAGTTTCAAGATATGCCATGTCATCACCTCTTTTATAATCTCTCTGAGTATCATAGGGTGAAAAAGGATTAAAAATATCCATGGGGTTAAATAAAATACCGTTCCCCCATGTTACCGCCTGCCTTCCAATTACCACTCTTCCAAAATCACTATCTAAATTCAAGTTTAACCTGTCAAGGCCGTGGCCTGTAAAAGAATCATCCCCCTCTTTTATTGTAGATGACAGATCCATTAATTTTGTATCATCACTATCAAAATTATTTCTGAAAATTTGCGAGATGGAGCTGTTCGGCTGGTTTTTTGCAAATAAATTTGAGGCCTGAGTAGAATCGCCTTTATGATATTCAAGTACATAATGGCAGTCCAGGCTTAAATTATCACTGAAGAAAGTTCTGTTTTTGATTCTTAAATTAATATCACTGTCAAGCCATGGATCATCTTTAAACTCAGACTGGATTGAATCATTATCATAGTTAAAAGCTGAAAAACTTGCTTTTATCTGCCCTCCAAATGTTGTTTTGACAGTGTCAGCTGAACAGACAACAGGCAGGAAAATAAGAACAGACAGCACATGGACAGAAATTTGGAAAAACAGTGCTTTCATATCAAATCATCTGCTTATCCTTTATGATATCATCTTCAATCTGACCATCTTTCAATTTTACAATACGTTTTGCATATTCCATGACCATATTGTCGTGGGTGGAGAAAATAAAAGTAATATTTTTTTCCCGGTTCATTTTTTTCATCATATCAAGGAGAGATTCCCCGGTTTTTGAATCTAAATTTGCAGTGGGTTCATCTGCCAGGACAATTGCTGGATTTGAAACAATCGCCCTTGCCACTGCCACTCTTTGCTGCTGCCCCCCGGAGAGTTCAGATGGTCTTCTTCTGTATATTCCCTCAAGCCCTACATCATCAAGGATTGCCCTTGCTTTTTTCTTTCTCTTTTTTGCTGAAACACCCTGAAGCAGCATAATGTACTCAACATTTTCTTCAGCTGAAAGTACGGGGATAAGATTATATGCCTGGAAAACAAATCCTATTTTATTCAGTCTCAATTCAGCAAGTTTTGACTGTGTCATGTCAGAATACTTATTGCCGGCAACAACAACTTGACCTGAATCAGGATTATCTATTCCGCCTATTATGTTAAGAACAGTTGTCTTGCCTGACCCTGAAGGACCTGCCATGGCAACAAACTCACCCTGGTCTATATTTACTGATACACCTCTTAAGGCATGCACTTCAACTTTGCCCTGAATATATCGTTTTTTTATATTTTCCGCTCTTACTATACTCATGTTCTTACTCCTGATATTTTTATTGGCGCATTGCCTCTACAGGTGTTATCCTGGAAGCCCTGTAAGCCGGATAAAGTGATACAATAGCCCCGAGAAAAAATATTATAAGGTTTACATTCATTACATCAAACATTGTCAATATCGGGTAAATTACCCTGGACATGCCAAAAAATTCACTGCCCTTACCAAACATCGCAAGATCCAGACCATTGTTTTCCATGAGGAGAACTGACACGTATCCAAGCAGATTCCCAGCAATTATCCCTATTAGTAAAATAAATATTGACTCTGTAAGGACTGAACGTATAACCGGCCATGGTTTTAAACCCAAAGCCCTTAACAGCCCGAATTCTCTCACCCTTTCAAAAACTGCCATAAGACTTGTGTTTACAATACCAAACCCCATGGCAACAAAAACCACAACATACCAGATATACATAAATTCGTTAAATATCTCCACATAAGCCTTAAGCATGGGAAGAAGGTCTTTCCATGTCTCAACTTTAAAAAGCTTTGGATCAAGCGTGAGCTTAAGTGCAGCAGCAGTTTTTTCCACCATGGGTTCACTGTTCAGGACAATTGATATTTCTGATATTCCTTTTTCCATGTTTAAAAGCTTTCTTGCTCCAGTCATGGTTATAAAAAGAAACTGTTTTTCAGTTGCTTCCATCTCTGCATTAAATACACCTCTGATCCTGAAAGCTTTGGATGCAATCTTGCCTTTTTTATCCCTTGCCATAATAATAAGTTTTTTACCAATTTTTGTATCAAATTTTTCAAGCAGAGCCTCACCCACAAGAATCCCATGTATATCTTTTTTATCAAGATATTCTCCCTTAGCAACACGCTTGCCTATAAAAGAGATCTTTTTTTCATTTTCAGGATCAATACCCACCAATACAGCTCCGGTTGAATGGCGTGCATTGCTTACATAAGCACTCACCTTTATTCTCTCAGTTAAGACAGTCCCTTTAGGAAGAATACTGTCAAGCACAGCTCTTATCTTGTCACGGTTATCCATACTGTTATCAATTGACGGATCAACCCTGTATTTTTGATTGTGAATCTGGATATCACCAATTAAGACTGATTTTCCATTATCAAGCATACTTGCAAGCATACCGCGGCTGAAAGCACTTAAGAAAACCATGCTCCACACCCCGATAACCACAGCACTTATAATAACAAAAGTCCTTCGCGGGTTTCTCCAGATATTTCTCCATGCAAGTTGAAAATACATTTTAAAATCTCTCCTTTTATATAAAAGAACTAATATCAATTTTATAACTCTTTCATATTTTATTGTGGGCAAACATTTGCGAAAGACCAAGTCTGCCCGTGGCAGTTAAATACTTCTTATTGCATCAACAGGCACCAACTTTTTTACTTTAAATGCAGGCTACAATGCTGCACATATTGTTATTACAAACACCAGCAAAGGTCCTGCCAAAGCAGAAACAATTGATAATTTTGGATAGACAATACCCGACATTCCATACTCCTTAAGAATCTGGGATGCTTGTGTAAGATCTATTCCATGGGTCTGAAACCACAAAGTAATAAAACAACCGACAGCACCACCTGTAATAACTCCGGTAAGAGTCAGAAAAGAAGACTCCATTAACACAAGCTTTAAAAGCCTGTTGGGTTTTACACCAAGAGCAAGCATAACCCCGAACTCTTTTGTCCTTTCAAGAATTGCCATAAGAAA
>CAXMTQ010000093.1:0-8914 GCA_964196205.1 uncultured Desulfobacula sp. | reverse complement strand
GGAGCAGGTTCTTTAACAGCTCTTCCCATAATTGAAACCCAGGAAGGTGATGTTTCAGCTTTTATTCCTACAAACGTTATCTCCATCACAGACGGTCAGATTTTCCTTGATAAGGATCTTTTTTTTGCAGGTATCCGTCCTGCCATTGATGTTGGGTTGTCAGTATCACGTGTTGGTGGTGCAGCCCAGGTAAAGGCAATGAAACAGGTTGCAGGAACTCTGCGTCTTGACCTTGCTCAGTTCCGTGAGCTTGAAGCATTTGCAGCATTTGGATCAGATCTTGATGAAGCAACTCAGAAACAGTTAACACGTGGTGAGAGGCTTGTAGAACTTTTAAAACAACCACAGTTTAAGCCGCTTCCCATGGAAAAAATGGTAACAGCTCTCTATGCTGGAACCAAAGGATATATTGATAAATATCCAAAAGATGCTGTTGCAAAATATGAAGAGGGCCTTTATACATTTGTTGAAAATCGTTTTCCTGAAATTTTTTCAGATCTCAAGGAGAAAGAGGAGATCACTGATGAAATTGAAGGCAAATTGAAACAATGCCTTGAAGCCTATGACGAAGAATTCAAGGACACTGTATAAAAGTGTTTTTAAAATTTTTCGTGAAATTATTTACAAATATTAGGCTTGAAAGGTAGAGATAATGGCAACTTTAAAAGAAGTACAATCGAAAATAGTCAGTGTTAAAAAGACTAAACAGATTACCTCTGCCATGAAAATGGTTGCCACTTCAAGATTACGCGGTGCTCAGACCAGCATGGAAGCATTTCAACCATATGCTGGTAAGTTTGCTGAAGTTCTGGGAAGTATAGCCGGTTCAGCCGGTGAGGATGCAAGTCCATTGCTTGTACCCCGTGAAGACGTAAAAAAAGTGGCAATAATTGTATGTACATCAGACAGAGGACTTTGTGGCGGTTTTAATGGAAATTTAACTTCAAAAGCTGAAAAAATTATTAAATCAGACCTTGAAGGCAAAGATGTCTCTTTTACCTGTTTTGGTAAAAAAGCAAGAGACTGGGCAAAAAAGCAGCCCCAACCCATTGATGATGAATTCATAGGTGTTGTGGGCGGTAATGTTGAGTTCTCTATAGCATCTTCTTCAGGACAGAAATTGATAAACAGTTTCCTTGAAGGGGCTGTTGATGAGGTATATCTGATTTATTCTAAGTTTATAAACTTGGCAAGGCAGGAAGCAACAATAAAACAGATTCTGCCCATTCCTTCCCTTGAAGATGTGGTTGGCGAATCTGTAGAAGAAGACCAAGATGGTGATACCCTTGTAGCTCATCTTTGTGAACCTTCTTCCGATGCATTGCTTGGTGAAATGCTGCCAAAGAATGTTTTTATTCAGATATATGATGCTTTGCTTCAAACTTCAACAAGTGAACATGCGGCTCGAATGAGAGCCATGGATAATGCAACCAAAGCATGTGAAGATATGGTTGATGAACTTCAGATGATATTCAATAAAACAAGGCAGGCTGGAATTACAGCAGACCTTATGGATATTGTCGGGGGTGCTGAAGCGCTTAAGGGATAGATTTAAGATAATTTTGATTTAATTAAGATAGTTAATATAAAAACAGCTTTTAAGGAGAAAAAAATGGCTGAAAATATAGGTAAAATAGCACAGGTACTTGGTGCTGTTCTGGATGTTGAGTTTGAACCAGGAAATCTTCCTCCGGTTTTAACAGCTTTAACCATAACTAATCCGACAATCGGAGATGAAGAAGATAATCTTGTTGTTGAAGTAGCCCAGCATCTTGGTGATAATGTTGTAAGATGTATTGGCATGGATGTAACCGACGGACTCCAAAGGGGAATGGCTGTAAAAGATACAGGAGCTCCAATTATGATGCCTGTTGGTGAAGCATCTCTAGGAAGAGTTCTCAATGTTGTAGGAAAACCGGTTGATGGTCTGGGGCCCATTTCACAGGATAAAATGCTTCCCATCCATAGACATGCGCCTGCCTTTACGGAACAGGATACCACAGTAAGGGTTCTTGAAACAGGTGTTAAGGTTATTGACCTTCTTGTACCCTTCCCCCGTGGTGGAAAAATGGGTATGTTCGGCGGTGCCGGTGTTGGTAAAACCGTTATTATGATGGAAATGGTTAATAACATTGCCAAGGCACATGGTGGTATTTCAGTGTTTGGCGGTGTAGGAGAGAGAACCCGAGAAGGTAATGACCTTTATCATGAGATGAAAGATTCCGGCGTTCTTCCAAAATGTGCCCTGGTATATGGCCAGATGACAGAACCTCCGGGAGCAAGAATGAGGGTTGCACTGTCTGCTTTGACCTGTGCTGAATATTTCCGTGATGAAGAAGGACAGGATGTACTATTGTTTGTTGATAATATTTTCCGTTTTACCCAGGCTGGTGCAGAAGTTTCTGCAACTCTTGGTCGTATGCCTTCTGCTGTTGGTTATCAGCCAACGCTTGCAGTTGACATGGGTGAATTGCAAGAACGTATTACTTCAACTGATAAAGGTTCCATTACAGCGGTTCAGTGTGTTTATGTTCCTGCTGATGACTTGACAGACCCAGCACCCGCAACCACATTTGGTCATCTTGACGGAACTGTTGTACTTTCCCGTCAGATTGCAGAGCTTGGTATCTATCCTGCTGTGGATCCTTTGGACTCCTCATCCAGAATTCTTGATGCAGCGTATATTGGGGAAGAACATTATAATGTTGCCCGCGTGGTTCAACAGACGCTTCAAAAATATAAAGAACTTCAGGATATTATTGCAATTCTCGGTATGGACGAGCTTTCTGACGAAGATAAAATTACTGTACAGCGCGCAAGAAGATTACAGAAATTTTTGTCACAGCCTTTTACTGTAGCAGAAACATTTACCGGTATGCCAGGAAAATTTGTCAAGGTTGAAGACACTGTAAGATCATTTAAAGAAATTATTGATGGTAAACATGATGATCTTCCGGAAAACGCTTTTTATATGGTAGGTTCCATTGAAGAAGCCATTGAAAAGGCAAAAGCTGAATAACTGCCGAGGGCAGTCTTGAAGAAGTAACTGCCCTCAATAAAGTATGAAAGGAACTTTTTACTTTATTCTTTCATATAATAATTTTAAATGAGGTATATCATGGCAAAAGAATTGTTTCTTGAAGTCGTTACACCGCAGAGTGCAATTGTCAGCGAAGAAGTCCAAATTGTTGTTGCTCCCGGCTCTGAGGGTGAGTTTGGTGCTTTAAAAGGGCATACCACATTCCTGACTTCTCTTAAGATAGGAACACTTCGGTATAAAGATGCAAATGGTAAAGAGAGATTTCTTTTTATTAATGGCGGATTTGCAGAAGTGTTGCCAAACAAGGTTACTATCCTTGCAGAATCTGCTGAACGCAGGCAGAATATTGATGTTGAAAGAGCTAAAAATGCTAAAAGCAGGGCTGAAAAACGCCTTGCAGACAAAGCTGCAGATACTGATCTTGCAAGGGCTGAGGTTGCTTTACAACGTTCTGTGCACAGGCTTTCCATTAAAGGAGCAAGTTAATGTGTTTGATTTGACACTCTGTTGAGTGTACAATTATATCTATTAATAGATTAAACTAAGAGGGAATACATCAAGTTGTTTGAAGTATTCCCTCTTTTGATATCGTATAAACTTTTGATTCAATCAAATTAGTACCAATCGAAAAGCGCTAATTTGACCTATTACGGCGTTGGAAAAAAATTTTAATCCTCGAAACAGACTTGTATGTCGGTGGTTAAAATTTTTTTCCGCCCTGTATTTGAACAAATTACGTGTGACCTTTAACCTAAAGGTCAGAAACCAGGTTATCAGGTTTTCGTTCAGGCATAAATAAGTTTTTTTATGAAAAAGGGTATGACCATGAATTATAATGATGTTGGCGTTATTATCCTTGCTGCCGGCAAGGGTACCAGGATGAAATCTGATATGCCAAAAGTACTCCATAAGGTTGCAGGAAAAAGTATGATCATGCATGTAATTGAAACCGCCAAAAAAATCACTCCCGATAATATCCATGTGGTAGTTGGTCATAAAAGTGATGATGTCAAAGAAGAAATCAGTAAATATTGTAAAGTAAATTTTGCTGAACAAAAACAACTTATCGGGACTGGAGACGCCGTTAAATCAGCAACTCCAGGGATGAATGACCCAATAAAAAATATTTTGGTGTTATGTGGTGATGTGCCTTTGATACAAGAAAAAACCATTAAAAATTTAATTGATAAACATAAACAAAATTGTGCTAAAGTATCGGTTCTTGCAATAGATCTGGATGATCCAACAGGATATGGACGTATTATATTGGATGATCAAAACAGTATGCTCTGTATTAGAGAAGAGGCTGATGCCAATGCAGATGAAAAAAAGATAAAAAAAATAAACACAGGTATTTATTGTTTTGAAAAAGAATTTCTTGTCTCTGCCCTTGATGAAATAAAACCTGATAACAATCAAGCTGAATACTATTTAACAGATGCTATTGAAATAGCACAAAAAAAAAATGAAAAAATAATGGTAGTTACAATGAATGACTATAGACAGGTTATTGGTGTAAATACGCTTACAGATCTTAATATGGTTGAAAATTTGATTTAAAATATTGAAAATCAATGGAAAATCAATTGCCTTGACTTTATGAAATATTTTGAATTATACTGATAACAAATACACTTTATGAGGGTATGAAATTGAGTAATGAAATTAAAAATAAATTTGATGATATAGATGGAAAAATTGATTTTGTGATTGAGCTTTGCCAGACGCTTCAGCAGGAAAACAGTGAGTTAATGTTGAAAATTAAGGATTTTGAAATTCAACTTGATAAAAAAAATGTTGTAGAAGAAGAATTTTCAGAACAAGAGGCTTTGATCCAATCAAAAATTGATGGACTTTTGAAAAAACTAAATTATTTTTCCAATGGTGTGTCAGGCGATTAACCATCACGCCTGTAGTAAATCAAAATTATTTTTAGACGAGGAATCTTTTTGAATGAAATTATTAAAATTGATCTTTTTGGAGAGGAATTCAGATTTAAACCTGATGACCAGGTAGAAAATCCGGAAAAAGTTGCTAAATATTTAAAAGATTATATAAAACAAGCTGAAAATATGTTTCAAAATAAGACTTCAGGGAAAAATAAGATTGCAATACTGCTGTTGGCTGCAATGAATGTATCAAAAGATTTTTATGAGTTAAAAGTGCAACATGCTGACCTTGAAAAAGAGATTGATAATAAACTTTCATTTTTAATAGAAAAAATAGATAAAGGAATTGAATGACATAAAAAGTTGTTTTTGATAACCTTTGCCCCTGCAATGTGCGTGATTGTGTGACAATCTTTGTCCTAACGCATATAGAAAGGGAGTTCACACTTTTACTGGTGTGCTAAGTTCCTCTTGGTAAGGAAAAGCCTAAAGGTAATATTGAACGCCCACCTTGAACTTTTGGTTCAAAGTCTTAAAACGCGACACGGCAATTTGTGGGGGTAATTATTACAACTAATATCTTTTTTAATCTATCCTTTCTTAAATTCTTTGCTCAATTCACCCTCATAAATTTTAAGCAATTACAACATGATTATGTTGTTTAATATAATTTAGGAGATTTTTTTAATGGAATATACGGTTGTACTCTCATCAATTGCTGCTGTTCTGCTGGGATTGGGAGTAATTGCCTTTTTTGTTTCCAAAAGAAAGGCAGATCAAGAGAATTTAGTTCAGAAAACTCAGAATATTGAAGAAGAGCAGGCGCGTTTAATCCAGAAGGCCAGAAAACAATCTAAAACACTGTTAAAAGAAGCTAAACTGGAGGCAAAATCCAGACTTCTTGAAATGAAAAGTAATTTTGATTCTGAAACTGAGGAGACACGCTCTGAATTAAAAAAAGAAGAACGAAGATTATCTAAAAAGGGTGAAAAACTCGATCACCAGGAAGATCAACTGTCAAAAAGAGAACAAAATATTCAACAAAAGGAAATTGAAACACAGAGAAAGTTTGATTCAGCCAGCAAAAAAGAAGATCGATACAGGCAGGTATTGGAAAAAACTAAAAAAGAGCTTGAAAAGGTATCCGGGCTTACACTTGAGGAAGCAAAGGAGCTTTTACTTAAGGCCATGGAAGAAGATGCCAGGCATGCAGGTGCCAAACTGATTAAGAAAATCACCAGTGAAGCAAAGGAGAACGCAGAGAAAGAAGCCAAAAAAATTATTTCAACCTCTATTCAACGATATGCTGGTGAATATGTAGCAGAAAGAACGGTCTCTGTGGTTCATCTTCCAGGTGATGAGATGAAAGGCAGAATAATTGGCCGTGAGGGAAGAAATATAAGAGCACTTGAAGCTGCCACCGGGATTGATCTAATTATTGATGATACTCCGGAAGCTGTCATATTATCAGGATTTAATCCTGTCCGAAGAGAAGTTGCAAGGATCGCTCTTGAAAAATTGATATCTGATGGAAGAATCCATCCTGCAAGAATTGAAGATGTTGTGGAGAGGGCAACTAAGGAAGTGGATGCAACCATCAAAGAAGCAGGAGAGCAGGCAGCTTTTGATCTCGGTGTTCATGGTATTGATCCTGAATTGATCAAAGTTCTTGGTAAATTAAAGTTTCGAACCAGTTATGCCCAGAATGTATTACAGCATTCCATTGAAGTTGCTTTCTTGTCAGGAGCCATTGCTGCCGAACTTGGATTGAATATAAAGATTTCCAAGCGTATGGGATTGTTACATGATATTGGAAAAGCAGTGGATCATGAGGTGGATGGAGCCCATGCAATTATTGGTGCAAAACTTGCCAAAAAATATGGTGAAACAGAACCTGTTGTCAATGCTATTGCCGCTCATCATGAAGATCAGATGCCTGAATCTGTTTATGATTATATTATTCAGGCAGCAGATGCACTCTCCGGTGCAAGACCAGGGGCAAGAAAAGAGAGTCTGGAAAATTATGTCAAAAGACTGGAAGATCTGGAAAATATTGCAAATGCTTTTGAGGGGGTTGTAAACACCTATGCTATTCAGGCAGGTCGTGAGATACGGGTCATTACTGAAAGTGAAAAAATCAGTGACGAAAGCGCAGTGCTTTTATCACGGGATATAGCCAGCCAGATTGAAGAGAATTTAACTTTTCCAGGTCAGGTCAAGGTAGTTGTGATCAGAGAAACTAGAGCAGTAGAATATACAAAAAAATAGAGGTTTAAAATTAGATGAGTGTTTTATCTATATTAAAAGAGCGCGGTTTTATAGAAGATCTCACCCATACACAGGAGTTGGAAGATTATTTAAACAATAACAAGACTACCTGTTATATTGGCTTTGATCCTACAGCAGACAGTCTTCATGTTGGCAGCCTTGTTTGTATTATGGCCCTTGCCTATATGCAGAGAGAAGGACACAGACCTATTGCTCTGGTTGGTGGAGGAACAGGCTTAATAGGAGATCCCTCAGGGAAAACAGAACTTCGTAAAGTTATTACCCAGGAACAGATTGATAAAAATAAAACTGGGCTTAGAAATCAGCTTGGCCGGTTCCTTGATTTTTAGAAGGTAAAGCGCTACTTTTAGATAATGCACAATGGCTTACAAAACTTAAGTATATCCCTTTTTTAAGAGACATCGGCAGACATTTCAGTGTTAATCGAATGGTTAAGGCTGAGAGTTATAAAGCCCGTATGGATTCAGATGATGGACTGACTTTTATTGAATTTAATTATATGCTGCTCCAGGCCTATGATTTTATGCAGCTTGCCAAATCCCATGATTGTTTTATGCAGATGGGAGGATCAGATCAATGGGGTAATATTGTTGCAGGCATAGATTTGATAAGAAGAACGTTGGGAAAACAAGCCTTTGGTATTACTTTTCCTCTGATTACCACTGCAAGTGGTATAAAAATGGGGAAAACACATAAAGGAGCAGTGTGGCTTGATGGTGAAAAATTCTCATCCTAAGAATATTATCAGTTTTGGATGAATTCCGATGATGCTGATGTGGCAAGATTTCTTGCTTTATTTACTTTTCTTTCCATGGAAGAAATTGAGCAGATAAAAGATATTCAAGGTGCTGATTTGAACAAAGCAAAAGTGATTCTGGCATACGAAGCCTGTAAAATTTGTCATGGTGAAGATGAGGCGGGTAAGGCCTTGAAAGCATCAGTATCCATGTTTGGGTCCATTGAGATTCCAGACAACTTGCTTCCTGGAAGTAGTATCCCCCGGGGCAGGCATCAAAGAGACAGTGAAGATTCTGTACCATCATCATCCTATAATAAAAATGATATTATAGAAACAATTCCCTTGATTGATCTGTTTGTGGATGCAGGTTTGTGTAAATCAAAATCAGATGTAAGACGGCTGATTAAACAAGGCGGTGCTTATATTAATGGTAATAAGATAGCAGGTTTTGATCAAAAGATCATTGATGATGACATACAGAACCGTGAGGTTTTATTGAGAGCTGGAAAAAAGAAATACCATAAAATTATTTTAAATTAAATATAAAAAGTATTTGACAAAAATTTTTTTCACATATATATTAGTTGGGTTTTCGTGGTCACAAGAGATAAAGAAAAGTGATCAGAAATTTTGATCTTTGAAAATTGGTCAGTGAAATTTGTAGAGCGGGTCTAAAACAAGACTTTAAAGAGTTTAGAACAAATTAGGATTATAACTGGAGAGTTTGATCCTGGCTCAGAATGAACGCTGGCGGCGTGCTTAACACATGCAAGTCGAACGAGAAAGGGATTGCTTGCAATCCTGAGTAGAGTGGCGCACGGGTGAGTAACACGTAGATAATCTACCTTCGATTTTGGGATAACCATCCGAAAGGATGGCTAATACCGGATAAGGTTTTAATACGCGAGTATAAAGATGAAAGTATGCCTCTTCTTGAAAGCATATGATTGGAGATGA
>CAXMTQ010000092.1:0-8933 GCA_964196205.1 uncultured Desulfobacula sp. | reverse complement strand
CTTTACCATTTTACTCTCCTCTGTATGCCAGTTCCTCTAAATAATGCTCAATTTTGTTTTAATACATTAGACAGGTTGTTTTTACTCTTTTAACTCCTTTATAACATTTACAAGCAGTTTTTTTACATTATCAGCATTTTTATTAAATACTTTAAGAATCTCATCCCAGGTAACAGGTTCTTCATCCTCTTTCCAGGAGTCATAATCTGTTGACATTGCAACAGCAGCATAGGGAATACCTGCTTCATTGGCAAGCATTGCTTCAGGAGCCGTTCATGGACATTCAAATTCAGATATTTTGCTGTTTTATACAGTATGGACCGCAAATTATCATCAAAGGGATGGGGCATGGCTGGATGAATAATACCATTCTCAAAGGATTCCACAAAGGTGCCTTTGCGAAACCGTGTAAAATCAATGAATTGATCCAGAATTATAAGATGGCCTCTCTCAATTTCTTCTTTTAAACTGCCACAGGCAGTGGTGGCAATAATATGAGTAACACCTGCTTTTTGCAAAGCTTTAATATTGGCACGATTATTCACCTGAGTTGGGCAGTATTGATGTTTTGTACCATGCCTTGAAAGAATAATTGTTTCCACCTCATCTATGGTTCCGGATAACAATAAAGATGAAGGCTTTCCATAATCTGTATCCATATCAAGAATATCCGGATTCTTAAAAAAATCAGGATCATCTAACCCTGAACCGCCGATTATACCAATTTTCAACACTGTTTTCTCCAAAAATACTTTAAATGGTTATGTTTCAATTTTGTAATTCACTCATACTTTGTTGTGGCCGGAGACCATTGCAAGCCGCCAGCGGCTGCTATTTTACCCAGCTTTTTTTTGTAATCAGAGTATAAAAACTTACGCCTAACAGCATCATACAGAGACCAAGGTGAGTGAGATCCAGAACAATAATAAGATTATGGTCGAGAAAAACACCGGGAAGATTTCTTATCACCAGTAAAACACCTGAAACAATCAGGCCTGCAAGTATGAAGATTTTGAAATATCCCGAGCCTGTAATCCTGCCTGAGCCCTTGAAAACATATGAAATAATAACATAAACAGCAAGTGCTATCAGTACAGAAGAGGCAATATAATGCATTACATGTGTTAAGTAGAATTGAGACAGCCAGCCAAGCCCTGGAATATCTGAGATATAATATCTCTTGTAAACAGGCATTTGTCCAAAGCCTGTCAATACGAGAAAAAAGAAGGTGATACCATAAATATATTTTCGCAATTTGCCTGTGGTTTTCATCTATTTATCCTCCTTTGAGCTCAGATAAAATTTTCCAAATGCTGCTGCAATACCTGAAATAGGAGCAATAAGCATGGCTTTGGCAATATTCGTTCCATTTGCCATCATATTCTCAACCTTTTTAAAATGGGGTTTGCCTTTGCCTTTCTCAATATTTTTATTCAATTGATCAAAAGGTACTGGAGAGACATAAACAGTATTGGTTCCACCATTCTCATGTTCTCCATAAATGTATCCATTGGTCTCCCTTGCAAGGGCATGGGCTTTTTTCAAAATCTCAGATTTTAGACCTATTGTCTGGACGTCTTCAGGACATACTTCTATACAGGCAGGCTGTTCACCTTTTTCCAGCCTGTTGTAGCATCTGTCACATTTATGCATATTACCGTTGCCGGCAAGGGAGGGTAAAATATTAAGATACATGCCGGAGCCGGTCTGTCTTTCCGGTATATTCCAGGGACAGACACTTTTACATTTGGAACCACCAAGACACAAATCAGTATCAATCCTTGAAAGCCCGTTATCTTCCTGTTTTAGAGCACCCCAGGGGCAAAGTTTTACACAGGGGGGATTTGCACAGTGCATACATCTTCTGGGGATTGTCAATTCAGTCTCTTCGCCATCAATGTCAACAAAAGCATGCTGAATAAAAAGCCAGTTATAGGGAGTCAGACGATCAATTACATCTCTTTTATCAGACCAGTCCTGAACCGGAACCCTGTTGGGAAACATTTTTGGAAATGGTTTTTCAGGTTCTGGAAATTTGGGTTCATTTACCTCCTGACAGGCATAGACACACTCTTCGCATCCAATGCATTTACTGATATCTATCAGGGTTACCAGAGGCTCCTGCTCTTTTTTAGTTATTGATTTGGCAGCCCTTGCAACACTTGTGGTTGCTGCTACAGACCCTGCAACAGTAATAGAGCCCTTTAAAAATGCTCGACGTGAAATTCTCGAAGTCATCGTACCTCTCTTTTAATTTTGGTATGAGGTTTGAGATATGAGATTTTAAAAATTCCTCACATCTCACGACTCATATCTCACAATTTATTTCATATTGTTTTGACAAATTCAGCAAAACTCATTTTTTCGTAACTTTGTGTACGGATATATTTTAAAATAGATAGAAATTGGTCCGGCCCAACATACCCGGGAAGATTGCTGATCTTTGAGCTGTCTGATTTAAGAAACCAGAGAGTTGGTAATCCCTTTACCCCCCACTGACTGGCAAATGCTTTCTCTTTCTCAGTATCAATTGCAATACTGATAAAATTATCATTCAAATAATTTAAAACATCTTTATCAGCAAAGGTTGTTTTTTTCAGTTTCGTACAATAGGTGCACCAGTCAGCATGGAAATACAAAAACACCGGTTTATCCTGCGTTTTTGCAATGTCAATGCCTTTTGAATAGGATTGCCAGTCAATACCTGAAGTCTTACTTGCCGTTAAAGTTTGTTTTTGTTCAATTGTTCCGGCTGCTTGATGAGCAACAGAATTCGAATTCGCATTGGCATTATTATCCGGCTTTAAATTAAAATAGATTAAAGTACCGGCAATTGCGATACAAATTATTGCCACAACAAGTATATTCTCTTTTTTCATGCTAAGAATCCTAAAATATTAAAAAAAGCTTCCTTAAAATTAATCCCTAATTATATGTCATCATATCAAATTGTCAAAGCAGATTTTTCATATCAAAAAACAATTAAAGGGCAGAAAAATCTCTGCCCTTTAATATAAACACTGATTTGTGAGGGTACTTTTTAAAAATTATTTACATGTTGCAGGGGTTGGAGAGTCTGCAGCATAACTATAGAGGTAGGAATAAATATTTTTTAACTCTTCCTCAGTCAGTTTTCCCCACTCTTCACTGCATTTAAAAATATCAAATTTCTTTTCTTCAAAAACTCCTTTCCATTGTGTCATAGTTTTATCACTAGGACTTAGCACAGGAGTTTTAGACTCAACTTCTCCTCTTGCTGCACATGCTTTATAAACTTTTTTATAAGTGTATTTTCCTTTACGTTTATTACCTTCAGGTCCCTGGGCAAATGCAGGCATGCTCAAAATAAATGCACTGAAAACAAACCAAATTAAAATTTTTTTCATCATACTTTTCCTTTTCCTTAAATCCTTATTTTTTTTCATAACCTTTTAACATATCTCTCTAACCGTTTCAGTATCCGACTCTAATAACATATGCAATGAGTATGCCAATTATTTTCCATGTTATAGATTTTTTTAACTATTTGAATTTATATGGAAATAGGCAAAATAGATTGAAACAAGCTTTAAAAAATAGTTAACTATGTGTTAAAATTTTATTAAAGAATTAACAGTATGTCAAATATTATGGATTAACAATATTTAAATGAACAAATTATTGAATGTTTATTCCATACTTTTTTATTCGCTTCCACACAGTAACCCGGCTCACCCCAAGAATTTTTGCAGCCTTTGTCTGATTGCCATCAGATTGCTTAAGAGCACCTAAAAGCTTCTCTTTTTCAGTAAAACCATGTTTGACTGTATTGTTAAATTCTGCATATTTTACAGGGTTGGAGTCCATGAACTTGCACCTTGTAATCTTGTCAGGCAGATGTTCATGGCCTATGCTTTTGCCCCTTGCAAGGACAAAAGCATATTCAACAGTGTTTCTCAATTCCCTTACATTACCGGGCCAAGGATATGCCACCATCAAACGCATGGCTTCTGGAGTAAGTCCTAAAATATTTTTTCCTGTTTTGAGGGCTACAAAATTTATAAAATACTGAATTATTAGGGTAATATCATCTTTCCGCTGGTTCAAAGGCGGACAAGTTAAAGGAAATACATTTATCCTGAAAAAAAGATCTTCGCGGAACAAATTATCCTCTATTAACTGTTCAAGGTCTTTATTAGTTGCTGTAATAATTCTAACATCAATGGGTATGGATTTGTTTGATCCCACACGCTGGATCATTTTCTCTTCAAGGACCCTGAGCAGTTTTACCTGCATTGACAATGGGATATCACCTATTTCATCTAAGAATACAGTGCCTTTATGAGCAGCTTCAAACCTTCCTATTCTATCATTTTCAGCCCCGGTGTAAGCACCTTTTACATGACCAAACAGTTCACTTTCCAAAAGACTTTCACTTAATGCAGCACAATTGACTTTAACAAAAGGCTTGGATGCCCTGTTGCTTGTCTCATGGAGTGCCTTGGCAACCATCTCTTTCCCTGTACCGCTTTGTCCAAGAATCATAACTGGAGTATCTAAGGAGGCTACGCTTTCAATATGTTCATAAAGATTTTGCATAACCGGAGTTCGTCCAACAATACCATGGAAGCCCTCATCAATATGATACATTCTTTTTATGGAGGCCAGTTCATTTTTATAATGAATATTTTCAGATATATCTTTTAAGGTTTCAACTGCACCAACAATTTGTTGATTTTCATCATAAAGGACTGTAGCACTTTTTATTATAGGTATGATTCTATTTTGCTTGTTTGTGATAACGCATTTTTTCTCTGTTACAAAACCATGGGAGAAAAGCTGGCACCATTGCTTTCCTTTTCCCTTTCCAATAATATCACACCCGGTACAGTGTAAAATTCTACATGACTGTCCTTTTAATTCACTCTCTTTATAACCTGTTATCAATTGAGCTGTTTGGTTAGCTGCAAGAAATGCCCCTGAATCATCAACAATAATGACGCCATCCTGCACTAATTCTATAATCGGTCTCCAGTGCTTTCCTATATCCATGAAACCTCCGCAAAGTTAATAGTGTTAATTAACATGTTAACACATCATTAACATTTTTCCCATAAAAAACGCATCAGAATCAACAAAAAAAAAAGATATTTTTTTATTGTTTTTAAATTCAACTAGTTATAAGCTCAATGAGAAATACTGGCAACCTGGCACATTCATTGCTATAATGGTTGTTTACTCTTTAGCTTTATAAAATATCAATTTAAATAAAAATATTTAAAACTTGTTATAAAACAACAGAGAACAAAGGGAAAAATATGGAACTAAGTCGTCGTAATTTTTTTAAAATCATGGGTAGAGCAGGTGCAGCTGTGGGAGCTTCTGCATCTTCCGCACTTGCAACATCCAGCCATGAAAGTGACACTGACCCTTTTGGGAGTTTCGTTGATATCACCCGATGTGTTGGCTGTCGAAAATGTGAAATGGCCTGCAATGCTGCAAATAAACTTCCTCATCATCAGGACTTTACAGACAGAAGGGTATTTACTGAAGAGAGAAGACCAGATGCAGAACGGTACACTGTTGTAAATGAATACCATAGTGAAGATCTTGCAGAAGATGACCGCTATGAAACAATCTTTGTAAAAGATCAGTGCAGGCACTGTATTAAACCAGCCTGTGCCTCTGCCTGCATTGTTGGTGCGCTTTCCAAAAAAGAAAACGGAGCAGTTGTCTATGACGAGAAAAAATGTATTGGATGCAGATATTGCATGGTTGCCTGTCCTTTTCAAATCCCAGCATATGAAGATCATAACCCGGTAACCCCGAGAGTAAGGAAATGTACATACTGCTTTGAAAGATTAGATAAAGGCAAAATGCCTGCCTGCATTACTATGTGTCCAACGCAGGCATTAATCTTTGGCAGACGGAGCAAACTTCTTGCCATTGCAAAAAAACGAATTAAAAACAATCCACATAAATATGTTGATCATATTTACGGTGAAAAAGAGGCAGGAGGCTCTTCCTGGATCTATCTTTCTCCAATGGATTTTTCTTTTTTCCCAAAAGTTGGCAACACACCGCCGCCTAAACTTACTGAAACCTTGTTAAGTGGTGTTTTTGGATATGCAGCTGTCCCCACTGCATTATTTGCAGTACTTGGCAGCATAGCCTGGATAACCGGCAGGAAAAATGATGCTACTGAAGACCAACAATCTCCAACAGTGAAAGGAGGCAAATAATGACTTCTCAATTTGCTCCTGTAAAAGGAAAATTCTGGACACCTGGAATTGTAATACTTGCGCTTTGCATGGCAGCAGCATTTATTGTATTGATTGCAAGATTCACACATGGACTTGGATATACAACCAATGCCAATGATGCCTATCCATGGGGAATCTGGATTGCGGTTAATGTCGCAGGTATGGTAGGTCTTTCAGCAGGCGGGTTTACAACCGGTGCTCTGGCTCATACTTTTCACAAACAACATTACCATGACATTGTAAGACCGGCTCTTTTTACAGCTCTTTTAGGATATACCTGTGTTGTATCTGCTCTTCTTATTGATGTTGGACGCTATTGGAACATGATAAGCCCCATGATCAACTGGGGTACAACATCTTTTTTATTTGCCGTTGCAATCTGCATTATGATTTCAACTACCATTCTTTATATAGAGTGTTTTCCCATCTTTGCAGAATGGTTGCATAAAAAAGATATAGTGCGTAAAAGCTTCATAGGATCACTCATCACTCTTTTAAGAAAAAATATAGATAAAGCCATGATCATGATTGTACTTGTAGGAATTGTTTTTTCCTGTCTTCACCAATCGTCCTTAGGAGCCCTGCTTTTGATTTCACCATCAAAAATGCACCCGTTATGGTTTTCACCATTAAATCCACTTCTGTTTTTAATATCAGCAATAGCAACAGCTTATCCTTTAGTTATTTTTGAGCATATTCTTGTGAGTAAATCACTTAGCATAGAGCCTAAAATGAATATCTTATCATCAATGGCAAAATATATTCCTTTTCTCCTTGGAATATATTTTATTCTTAAAATTGGTGATATGCTTTACAGAGGAACATATATTTATCTATTAGACGGTACAGCCCAGACAAACTCTTTTCTTGTAGAAATTATAGTAGGGCTGACAATCCCCTTAATTCTAACGATGATACCTAAAATAAGAAATTCAGCTTCCCTATTGTTCTATACTTCATGGCTTGCCATATTCGGCGTGATAATCAATCGCATTAATGTATTTCTTGTCAGCTTTACTCCTCCCTATGGCGGCTCTTACTTCCCTGCTGTAACTGAAATTATTGTATCTGTAGGAATGATTGCAGGCTTAATGTTTTTTTACAAACTCGCTGTTATGAACCTTCCTATCATGGCAATTGAAACCAAAGGAGATAATGCATGAAAACAAAATATCTTTTCGCCATTATAATATTTGCCGTGATCTTATCCATCATGGGTATTCAAAATAAAATTATCACACATGCTGATGCATCTTCAGGAAATAATCACTCTGAAAAAGAGTCCATCCAGATTTTAGATCCTGCTCAATGGGAAGCACAATTGATTCCCAAAAAAATATATTCAGACTGGGAACGCAAGTCCACAAAAGAACCTTTAATCCCCCTTATCAAAGAGGTAAAAGAAGAGAATCATGCTCTTAGAACAATAAGGTTCCGTGAACTTGGCATCGGTTATGATGATATAAAAGAAGCAGTAATAAATCTTGACGGCAAAACCATTCTTACTGATCAATATCAATCTGCCAGGTTTATGATGCGTGAACACTCCACGAGAATGAATGGTGATTGTGCAAGCTGTCACCACAAAACTCCTGTCAAACCCATCAAAGGCATGAGTGATCGGGAAATGGACCTGTTGAGCTGTGAAGCCTGCCATCAAAACAGTGAGATTATCAATTCAGAATTTGACAGACTTGGACTTAAGGCAGCATACCACGCAAAATGTACCGAGTGCCATAAACAAAAAACCAGTAGAAAAGCTCCTGAAAACTGCAATGGCTGTCATGAAAGAAAGCTTCCTGAGCATGAAAAATTTTTTACAGTAGAAGGCAAGCCTGAAAAAGTAACGCCACAGCAAGTTACAGCACTGTGTCTTGAGTGCCACCCAAAAGCGGGTAAAGAGATGGTTAAAAGTGCTCATTATAAATGGGGTGGTACTGTATCAGAATGGAGTGTTCTTGCAGAAGGACACAAAGAGACTGGAAAAATCTTAACCTCCATTAATAACAATTGTATCAGCCCGTTTGCTGATTGGGCGCCATGTACCAAATGTCATGTTGGATTTGGTTTAAGAGATGAAAGCGGACAGTTTCCAAATGAACCGACAAATGTGGACTGCCTCGCCTGCCATGCAGCAGAAGACACCTATGGGAAAGCGAAAAAAGGCATTCCTGCAGATGATGTAGAGCTTGCATGGGCAGCCGGTCTTGTGGGCAAACCCGGCAGATCAAACTGTGGTGAATGTCACTTTAAAGCAGGCGGCGGCAACGGTAGAAAAGGCACACTTTACAATGCTCTTAACGAACCTGACAGAGAGCTTGACGTTCATATGGGTGGTGATTTTGAAATGGGATGTTCTGACTGCCATAAAGCAAAACAGCACAAAATACCAGGTCGACATTCATCGGTAGGAGTTGATGAAGGAATCGTTGAGTGTACTGACTGCCATGCAGACAAACCCCATGCAGGAAGCGAGATGGGAAAACATATTGACAGGCATGTTGCAAGCGTTAAATGTTCTACCTGTCATATTCCAACATACTCACGTACACAATATACCCGATATCACTGGGACTGGAGAGCTGTTGGCAAAAAAGACAAGATTGAAAAAGATCCTGTAAGCGGCAAGCCCACATACCTTCCAGATGAAGGAATTTTCAAATGGGATAAAAACGTCAAACCCCACTATTC
>CAXMTQ010000091.1:0-8972 GCA_964196205.1 uncultured Desulfobacula sp. | reverse complement strand
TTTATTGACACTCCTTCGGGTAAAAACAGAGGGAAAACAACCGAAGACATAAATAACAGGCTAATTAAAGGAACGCCACGTATAAGTTCAATATAAAAAACACAGAATGTTTTAATAACCGGCATTTTTGACTTCCGCCCGAGAGCCAGGAGGATACCCAGAGGGTATGCTGCTGTTAAGCCAAAAACAGACAAAAGTAAAGTCAGGATTATTCCGCCCCATTTTTCAATATCAACGGCTTCAAGCCAAAAAATACCGCCTTTTAACAACACTCCCATAATAATCAGTCCGGCAAGCCAGGAGTATCCAAGATATGCATTCCACCAATTTCTATTTCTACTTATAAGAAGCAGAGCTACCAGCATTATAATAGCTGTTATGGGGCGCCATAAAATATTCTGGGGATAAAACCCAAAAAGGATAATTTTATAATTACTTGTAATGATTGACCAGCAGGCTCCGTTGCCTCCTTTACAATCAGCATCAGGCAGCCAGTAGCTGTCAATAAAAGCCCATTGTAAAAAAGGAATAACTGAAAACCATAAAATACTGGCAATAATAATAGTTAAAAAGGTATTTAACGGGCTGGAAAACAGATTCTCTCTTATCCATCCTATAACACCGACATTGGTTATGGGAGGTTTAACTATTTCTTTATTTATTTCCATAAAACTGTTTTTAAATCATTACCTTTCCACTATTGCCATTTTTTTATTATACCAGTTCATGAACACAGATGTTGACAGGCTGAAGATCAGATAGACAATCATGATAAGCATAACGCCCTCAATTGCCTGGCCTGTCTGATTAATAGCTGTTCCTGCAACAGAGACAAAATCAGGATATCCAATGGCAACTGCAAGGGAAGAGTTTTTCGTTAAATTGAGCATCTGGCTTGTTAAAGGAGGAATAATAACTCTTAATGCCTGGGGCAGAATTATTAAGTTCAAAACATGACCCGATTTTAAACCAACAGCCATTGCAGCTTCAGTTTGGCCCTTGCTGACTGATTGAATTCCTGCCCTTACAACTTCTGCAACAAAGGCTGCTGTATATAAGACAAGTCCGAGGAGTAAAGCTGCAAATTCAGGGCTGATTGACATTCCACCTATAAAATTAAATCCTTTTAATACAGGAACACTCATTTCAGTCGGAGTTCCGCCAATTAACCAGCAGACAAAAGGCAGCCCGAGTATTAAAGCTATGGAAGTATAAAAAACAGGAAAGGCTTTTCCAGTCAAATCCTGTCTTTTTTTTGCCCATTTTTTTATAAAAAAAATAATAATAACAGCAAAAATCACAGCTATGGCCATATATTTATAAACAGGATGGGATTGAGGAATTCCAAAAATCAAACCTCTATTGCATAAAAACAGGCCAAAAAATGGATTTATGGCATCCCTTGGGGAAGGTAGCATTTCATAAAAAAAAGCATACCAGAAAAAAAGCTGCAGTAAAATCGGAATATCTTGAAACAGTTCAATATAACCGGCTGCACATTTATTAATAAGCCAGTTTTTTGATAACCTTGCTACTCCGAGAAAAGCTCCAAGAATAACAGTTAAAACAATTCCGATAAATGAAACAAGCAACGTATTTACAAACCCAACCCAAAGAGCTCTCATATACCTGTCAGCTGCTGAATACTCAATTATAGATTCCCCAATTTCAAAAGCAGCTTCAGTATTCAGGAACCCAAATCCTGTTGCAATGGATTGTTTTTCAAGATTGCTCATTGTATTGGAAACAAGATACCATGCAACAAAAACAAACAGGCATGCAGCACCAATCTGATACATTATTGAACGTTTATCAGGGTCATACCAGAATGATATATTTTCAGTATTATTATTTATAGCTTTACTCATTATATTTTATCACGATTTTCAATAAATGCCGCGGGCAGACTGATTTTACATAATAATTTGCTCACAACCTGAGAATGAAACACTCTATCTTGTTACAAAACAATTTATATAAAAGATGGTGCAATCTTCACTGCACCATCTTTATTGGTAAAAAACCATATATTACTTAAATGGAGGAGAGTACATCAATCCGCCGTCTGTCCAGAGTGCATTAAGTCCTCTTTCAAGACCAAGAGAGGTATTTACACCAACATTTCTTTCAAAAATTTCGCCATAGTTGCCAACTGCCTTGACAATATTATATGCAAATTTTTCATCAAGACCCAGAGCTTTTCCAATTCCAGGCGTAACACCGAGAAATCTTTTGATTTTTGGGTTATCACTTTTCAGCATCTTATCAACATTTTTAGAAGTAATACCAAGGTATTCCGCATTTATTAAAGCAAGAACTGAATAATTTACAATGTCTTTCCATTTGTTATCGCCGTGTCTTACAGCAGGAGCCAGTGGTTCTTCAGAGATAATTTCAGGAAGAATCATGTAATCATCTGGATTTGGAGCTACAGCGCGGGTTCCTGCAAGCTGGGAGGCATCAGATGTTAAGCAGTCACAACGACCTGCAAAAAAAGCTTTTGCAAGTTCAGCCGTATTTTCAATAACAACTGGATTCATTTTCATACCATTTGACCTGAAATAATCAGCTACATTCTGTTCAGTAGTTGTTCCTGGAAGAACACAGACTGTTGCGCCATCAAGTTCTGTTGCGCTTTTTACACCAGATTTTTTGGAAATAAGAAATCCCTGTCCATCATAGTAATTGACAACAGCAAAATCTAAACCAAGCGCTGTATCCCGGCTTAAGGTCTGGGTACAATTTCTAAAAAGCATATCAATTTCACCTGACTGCAATGCTGTAAAGCGTGTTTTGGCTGTCAGAGGGGTGAATTTCAATTTGTCAGGGCTTCCAAAAACTGCAACAGAGACTGCTCTGGCACAATCAACATCAAGGCCTTTCCAAACGCCTTTATCATCTGCTTTTCCAAAACCAAAAAGACTGCCATTAACTCCTGTCTGAATAAATCCTTTAGCTTTAACATCTTCAAGTGTGCCTGCCGTGGTTAATGCAGCCATAGCAAGAACGGTAATACAAACTGCGAGTACTTTTAATAACTTCATGGATAAACCCCTTTCATCTACTATTAAAATTAATTGATTTTAAATAACTCTCTCTTAAGAATTATCCGATAATTTGCCTTTGTAGCAAAAGACAATCCAACATTAGTATCACTTAACACATTCCCAGTATTTTTCAACAATTTTATTCAATAATATTGTAAAAACAGATCATTTTGGGTAATATTCTTCGCCTTGTATAGTTATATGGCATGCTTATATTGAATTATTAATCTTATTCATGATTTTTTCGAGGAGTTCATGTGGAAATTAAGAGTGTTAAAAAGCTAACTGATTACAAACATCTGAATCTTTTTTCTATCAATTATCAGGATCGGGAAAATTGTGGAAAAAAATGGATTTTTTCCTCAAGATCAAAGTATTTAAATCCCCTTGAAAAAAGCCATACAAATTCTGATGCTGTTGTGATTGTTCCATTTCATGTACAAGAAAAAAAACTTGTATTAATCAAGGAATTCAGATTCTGCCTTGGCGGATATCAATTTGGATTTCCGGCAGGTCTGGTGGACAGAGGTGAAACTATTACCCAGGCAGGAAAAAGAGAGCTTTATGAGGAGACTGGCCTTAGTGTTACAAAAGTACTAAAAAAAAGCCCTGCTGTATTTTCATCTTCCGGCATGACTGACGAGTCAGTGAGCCTGCTCTTTGTCCAATGCCAGGGTAAACCCACAAATCGTTTTAATGAAGCATCTGAAGATATTCAAACCATAATGTTATCCCGGGATAACGCAGAAGACCTTTTATCTGACACCAATACAAAATTTGATGTAAAATCCTGGATTATTTTAAACACCTTTGCCTCCTGCGGGATCATTTAAATGTTTGCCAATTTTTTATATTTCATTATAGCACTTGTCATTTATACGACGTCGGAACTGTTTGAAACCGCAGATAATGTTAGCAATTTTGATAATAGTGTTTTATTTGACAGCCTGATTATAAATATTTTGTTTGTTGTGGTTTGCCACACTGCATTTAATCGACTTAGAAAAAAAATAGATAAAAACCCCTATGGATATTTTGATCATTTAATAAACTATTATATTTCACGCCTTTCCATACTTGCTTTAATCATCTTTGCCATCAATATTTATGGATTAAAATTAAATCTTTTTTTTTCCGGAATAAAATTTTTTGATCTTGTTCCAACGGCTGAAGCAATTATCTTTCTGGGCCTGTTTCTTTTTTATTTAATAATTATATGGGATGCGGCATATGGTGTACAAAAACAAAATTTTGCAGGGAAATTATCAAAAAAAGACTTTATCATATCCAATGTCTCTTTCTCTCTGCCTGCTCTTTTGCCCTGGTTTTGTATATCACTCATTGCAGATCTCTTAAAATTTCTACCATGGCAGGGTCTTAATAATTTTTTAAACACCACTGCCGGTGAAATCGGATACATCTCTTTTTTTATAGTGGCAATATCTATTTTAGGGCCGGTATTAATCCAGAAACTGTGGGGCTGCAAACCTCTTGAACCAGGGTTGGCAAGAACCAGGATTGAAAATGTCTGCAAAACAGCCAGGATGAAATATGCAAATATTTTAAAATGGGAACTGTTTGGCGGTACCATGATTACCGCGGGTGTCATGGGACTTATTGCACGGTTCAGATATATTCTTGTCACTCCAGCTTTGTTAAATTTATTAAACAGTGACGAAATTGATGCTGTTATACAGCATGAGATAGGCCATGTGCAAAAGCATCATATGCTGTTTTATCTCTTCTTTTTTGCAGGGTTCATTGCCTGTAATTTTGTTTTTTTTGAACCCATTATGCTGCTGTTATATATTATTGAACCTCTCTATAAATTGTTTGAATTTATTGGTATTAATAAGGATACAGCTCACCCGATTTTAATCTCTGCCACCTTAATCGGATTATTCATTCTATATTTCAGATTTGTTTTTGGATTTTTCATGAGAAATTTTGAACGCCAGGCAGATCTCCATGTTTATAATTTCACCCATGATGCCTCTCCGCTTATTTCAACATTCTACAAAATTGCATCTTTTTCACGACAACCCATTGATCAACCCAACTGGCATCATTTCAGTATTGGTCAGAGAGTCAGATTCCTTGAAAAATGTCAAAAAAGTCCGGTATTAATACACAATCATCATTTACAGGTCAAAAAAATAATAACAGGATATTTTGTACTTATTGTTTTACTTTTTAGTATTGGTTATTCCATAAATTTTGGCATGGCAAAAGAAACCTTTGGCAATTTCATTGCTGAAAAGATTCTCTACCAGCAACTTGAGGTTAACCCTGAAAATTCAGATCTTTATGCGGTAGTAGGTGATTATTATTATAATAGAAAAACCTATGACAAAGCCATAGATTCATATGAAAATGTCCTGAGAGTTGATCCTGAAAATGTCCATGCTTTGAATAATCTGGCCTGGCTTTTTGCAACATGTCCAATAAAAGAATTTCAAAACAAAAACAAGGCCCTGGAATACTCAATAAGGGCTTTAAAACAAAAAAGAGAGGCTTTTATCTTAGACACCTATGCTCAGGCTTGTTTTATCAATAATGATATTACAAATGCAATAAGTGCTGCGCAAGAAGCCCTATACCTTTCAAAGGATAAAAAAGAGTACTACAAAAACCAATTGCAGAAGTTTGAAAATATATTAAAAAATTAAATACCTATAGGTAAAAAGGCCATACCTGCAATTTGGACCACTTGTTTAATAACCCTGCCGCTTCTGGTTGAGATAATTTGCGCCATGGTATCTTGAAGAGAGATGAGTTTGCCAAATATTCTCTCATAACTTAAATTTTCTACTCCGCCTTTCCAGCTGTTTGTAAGGATAAACAGTCTGCCGTCATTTTTGGTTCTTGTTTTAAGCCGCCAGACAAGAATTTCAATGTTGCGGGCACTATTGTACAGATTCTGCGCCTCAAGATAATCAAACATGAAAAGTTCGCATTTGCTGTTATATGATTTATAAATCATTGTATATAAGCCATACATCATTGCAAAGACACGATCTCCTTTAAATTCAGGCTCAAATCCAAGCAGAATGGCATCAATACTCTCTTTAAAATCAAGTTCTTTATATTTTGTTGTAACAGGACAGATAAAGATCTGGTTCAAGCGCGAATCAATTGTATTCCCCTTAATCTTCTGTAATTCATTTGGGTTTTTTTTATAGAGTTTTATGGTCAGGGTTTTTATGAGATCATAAACTCGACTCATATGAATCTCTGAAACACCATCAATATTGGTTTTAGCAAGATCTTGTATCTCAAATTGTGAAGATGTACTGCATCCAGGCAGCAGCAAGACACAAAACAGGCATGAGAAGAGAAAAATTTTCAAAAAAATATCTTTTGCTTAATTAAAATTTTTATATTCCTGAATACCCTCATGCATTGTTTTAACTGCAAGCTGGATACAGTGATGTTTTTTTTCAGGAATACTTTCTAAAACCTTAAAAACATCACCATCATTTATTTTTAATGCTTCATCAACAGTTTTACCCTTTACAAGATCAACAGCTGCCATGGCAGCAGCAATAGCCCCTGCACAGCCTGTGATTTCATAACGGACATCATTGATTATGTTATTATCAACTTTAAGATAAACTTTCATGATATCGCCACATGAACCGATTTTTTTAAACACCTGATCAGCATCTTCAAAACAGCCCATATGTTTTTTTTCAAGGTAATAATTTATTGCAGGATCACCATATCCTGCATCCAAAAGCATTTTTCGTTCAGCATCAAATGTTGTAAGTCCTGTAACCACTTTGTGTTCCTTAAGTTTTGCCATGCCCTAAAAAAATATTTGATTGAGCATAATAATAAAATATTTGATTATAAAAATATAAAATATGTATCATAGAATAATTAATTTCTTTTTTATGTCAAGCAAAATGGATAAATCATAACAAATAATGCTTGAGATTATTGGGAGCTGTGCTATTCTAATTTTAAATTATTCAAAATAATGGCGGTATTTGGTATAAAAGCTCAATTTTCTTCTACTATTTGGACAGATCAAAGGAGAACAGGTTATGCGAGAGTTGATAAAGCATATTGCTCAGGCACTTGTTGATAATCAGGATGAAGTTGATGTTCAAGAGATCAAGGCTCAGCAGACACTTGTGCTGGAATTAAGGGTTGCAAAGGAAGACCTTGGAAAGGTCATTGGAAAAAAAGGCAGAACAGCCCAGGCCATGCGAACTATTTTATCCTGTGCATCTGCCAAGCAACAAAAAAGAGTCATTCTGGAAATTGTTGAATAGTTTTTATTGTCCTTTTGCGATGACGGCGCAGCACTCAAAGCTTGTTAAACTAAAAATACCTCTGCTGAATAATAACACAAAGGCACTCTTAGTTTATATAACTTGGTATTATATTATGTAAAAGAACGGCTGAAAAGCTCTTCAATGGCTTTTTGACCGGTTTCGGAAAGATTTCTCGTACCTGTACCACAAAAAGTTTTATGTGAAATAACAGGTTCATCTTCCTGCCACTCATTTTCTCTCCATGAATACCATTTATCTGTTTCCTGATCAAAAACACTTACAGGTCTGTTAAAAAATTTGGCAAGTTCAACCCCCCAGCCAGTCCCGCCTTTTACTGTTTTATCAGACTGAATCCAACCAATTGCAAAGACTTGATATCCTTTGTTAACTATATGAAAAAGCATCTGAAAAACTTTTCTGATCTTATCTGCCTGTGCATATCTCCTGCCCATTCGTGCAGACACTATCTCCATGCTTATATTGCCTTTTTTTAACTCTTCATCACTGAGCATGGTGATATTCTTTTCTCTTGCACATTTATGTCCTTTAAATGAAAAATTAATCTCATTTATTCCATGTTTTTGTGCACACTCACCAAACATTGCTTCAGCACCTTTAAGCCCGCCACTATAAACCGTGTAATCCTGATTACCCATAATTATTGTTCTCCTTTCCAACCTTTATATCAAACTATTATAATTTACCTATACTTTAAAACCTGCCTTTTTTTTTGCAAACAAAAATTCCATTGAGTTTTCAGCAATATAATCTTGAACCATAAGAAAAAAGGAGATTTTTTATAAAAAAGGCTAATATAAACCATATTGAAATTAATGTCCACTCAAATATCTACGATCAAAAAAGGTGAGCTCTTATTATGTCTATGATTATTAAATCTGGCAAGAGCTTTGTTCTTTGTAGCATAACAAAATAGACATTCATGCAGACAGGTATTGTCGGTGCCGATATCAATACTGGACGCACATTTGCACAATTTTCTCTGGGACCTGTCTTTACCAATGGAGAGTTTTTTGCCAAGAATCCTACCAATTAACTTATCATCAATACATTTTGCAGGGGATATCCCAATTTGGGTTAAATCAATTTTTTCAGCACAGGTTTCAATGGTCATATCATATTTTTTTCCTGTCTGATAAATAATTTTACCCAGCTCTTTCATTGTTTCATCATTAATTTTTACTAATTTTAACCGCTGTTTATTATCTTTTGATATTTGATGGGAATCTATAAAACTGATAATGCATTTTTCTGTGAACCCGTGTAATTTTTCTGCAAATTCTGCAAAATGTTTTTTATGATAATCCACATCTATTTCATGGTTGAGCAAAATTGGATCATATCGCCATATTACTTTTTCTTTACCGATTTTTTCAGACAATTTAATAAATGTCTGGATGATTTTTTCTTTTCGCGGGAGGTTTGATTCAATATCCCTGGCATAAGGTGTTAAAGTAAATTGAAAATAGTATTGATACCCATATTCATCGAGCAAATCTAATTTATCAAGCATTGGACCTGGATTTTTACTCCAGAATACAAAGCATAAAACATCTTTGACACCAAGCAGCACTTTTTTTGCTGTTTTAGCGCCAACTTGCTTTTTTACCTGTACAAATCCTTG
>CAXMTQ010000090.1:0-9045 GCA_964196205.1 uncultured Desulfobacula sp. | reverse complement strand
AAACTGCAGTGGATAAAGATAGAATCACAATAAAAGTTGAACAAGCAATTTTGGATGGTGTTTTTCCAGGAGCTGTTTTATTGTGTGCCCTGGATCAGAAAATTGTATTTCATAATTCTTTTGGTATGGCAGATATTTATGAAAAAAGAAAAATGCAAAAAAACAGCATATTTGATCTTGCATCCTTGACAAAACCCTTGGCAACAACATTGGCACTGTCCAAACTCATTGAGAATAATCAGATTTTTTTAAACCAGAGAATAGAATCAATCATAGGAGAATTTAAAGATACAGACAAGGCAGACATTACCGTTGATATGCTTTTACGGCACACTTCAGGATTCCCTGCATATCGTGAATATTATAAAGAAACAGTAAAAAGCAGTGGAAATCCAAGGCAATATTTAAGGAGGCTTCTTGTCAATGAACCCCTTGAAAACACACCTGGGGAACGTCAGATTTACAGTGATCTGGGATTTATGGTTTTATCCTGGATAATTGAAAAAGTTACCAGTCAAAGGCTTGATCACTTTGTTTCGCAACAAATTTATCTTCCCCTTGAGATTAATGATCTCTTTTTTATAGATCTATATTCAAAAGATAAAATATTGAAAAAATATCAACAAAAAATTGTTGCTAGCCAGCACTGTCCCTGGAGAGAAAAAATACTTGTGGGTGAAGTGGATGATGATAATACCTGGGCAGTTGGAGGAGTAGAAGGTCATGCCGGTCTTTTTGGAAATGCCGATTCAATATATAAACTTTGTTGTGAAATACTCAATGCACTGCAGGGTAAACCAACAAAAGTGCTGTCCCATAATATTATTAAAACATTTGTTCAAAAGCAAAAGAGTGATGACATGGTTGCAGGCTTTGATACACCATCACAAACTAATTCCTCTTCAGGCACCTGCTTCTCTCAATCATCCATAGGTCACCTTGGATTTACGGGCACCTCTTTCTGGATGGATACTGAAACATCCTTAATCATTATTTTATTGACCAACAGGGTACATCCTTTACGGTCTAATGAGGGTATAAAAAAATTTCGGGGGCAGATACATGATTTAATATGTTCACAAATAATATAAAATATTGTAATTAAGGTTTTTTGGCTTGTAAAAAATTGTTAAGTTTGTTAGCAAACAGTGTTTAATATAATCTTTGATGTTTAAATAGAATTTATAAATATTTTCTAAAAAAAGAGGTAAAATGAATTTTATAACTGACTCTTTACTGGGAGCATTCTCCAGTGACCTGGCCATTGATCTTGGAACCGCAAACACACTTGTATATGTCAAAGGTAAGGGAATTGTATTGAGTGAGCCATCGGTTGTGGCTGTTAGAACAGATAGAATGGCAAAGAGCAAAGTGCTTGCCGTGGGAACGGAAGCCAAAAGAATGCTGGGTCGTACACCGGGTAATATTGTTGCCATAAGGCCCCTGAGAGATGGTGTGATTGCTGACTTTGAAGTTACTGAAGCCATGTTAAAGCATTTTATTCGAAAAGTTCACAATAACAGAAGGACCCTTGTCCGTCCAAGAATTGTTATTGCTGTACCATCGGGTATTACCCAGGTTGAAAAAAGAGCAGTTAGAGAATCGGCAGAATCAGCTGGGGCAAGAGAAGTTTTTTTGCTTGAAGAACCAATGGCTGCTGCTATTGGTGCTGGTCTTCCCATTACCGAACCAACCTGCAATATGATTGTTGATATTGGTGGCGGTACAACTGAAGTGGCAGTTATTTCCCTTGCCGGCATTGTCTATTCACGATCCATAAGAGTTGCAGGGGATAAAATGGACGCTTCCATCAGACAGCATATAAAGCGAAAATATAATCTTCTTATTGGAGAGAGAACCTCTGAAATAATTAAGACAACAATTGGAAATGCATTTCCTGATCCTGACAACCTGGAAACTATTGAAGTGAAAGGCCGTGATCTTGTATCTGGCATTCCTAAAATACTTGCCATTGATTCTGAAGAAGTCAGGGTAGCTATTTCAGAGCAAATTGATGCTATTATAGAGACTGTCCGTATTGCTCTTGAGCAGACTCCTCCGGAACTTGCCGCAGATATTGTTGATTCCGGAATTGTTTTAACAGGTGGTGGCGCCTTGTTGAAAAATCTTGATAAACTGCTTAAAGAGAAGAGTGGTCTTCCCATTGTTATAGCCGATGATCCTTTGTCTACAGTTGCGCTTGGTTGCGGGGAAGCTCTTGATAGTATTGAGATTTTAAAGGAAGTAGTCATTAGCTGATTTAATGTTTTCACGCAAACTGTTTATTTTTGTTGGAGTTGTTCTTTTTATTGCTATTAATTTTATAGTAATAAGCATGAGCAGCAGGGACTCTTTGCCGGCCAGCGGCTTGGAAAGAGTGTTTATTTCCATTACTTCTCCTGTTCAGCATTCAGTTACAGAAAGTATTGAGTATATCCAAAACATCTGGGATACATATTTCATATCGGTTATAGCTGTTAAAGAGAATATCCAACTTAAAAAACAGCTGGGGAATGCAAGAAAAATCAAAAATCAATATGAAGAGTTAAAACTTGAAAATATCCGACTTAAAAAATTTGTTGATTTTACCGGTCAGGTTCCGGACACTTATGTAGCAGCTCAGGTTATAGCACGGGACCCATCTCCATGGTTTAAGACCATTATGATTAATAAGGGATCAAATGCCGGTCTGAATAAAGGCAATCCTGTTCTTGTTTCTGAAGGGATTGTCGGAAAAATAGTTAAAGTCTCAACAAAATCGTCAAGAGTTCTTTTAATCATAGACAGAAATAGTTCTGTTGATGCTCTTGTACAAAATTCCCGGGTTCGTGGTATTGTAAAGGGGAATAATGAGGATAATTGCTATTTTGTCTATACATTAAGAAAAGATGAGGTAAAATTAGATGAAATGATTATATCCTCTGGTTTGGATCAAATTTTTCCCAAGGGAATTCAAATAGGTAAAATAATAAAAGTTACAAAGGGCCATTCCCAACTTTTTCAGAATATTACAATAAAGACCAGTGTTGATTTTGATAAAATAGAAGAAGTTCTTGTAATAAAAAAATGAAAGCCCTGTTTTTAATCACTCTAACTTTTTTTTTAATTATCCTTCAATCAACTGTTTTTCCATATTTCTTATGGTTTGATCAGTGTTTTGATCTGCTGATTATTGATATACTTTTTTTAAGCCTTATTGCATCACGCCATTCAATGATTTTTGCTGTTATTGTTATTGGATGTGCTATGGACAGTATTTCCGGTGTTCCATTCTATTATCATGTTTTTTCATATCTATGGATATATATTATGGTGAATATAGTCAGACAACTGTTTTTTGACCAAAGCATCCTGTTTATTCTTATTATAAGCTTTATATCTGTTATTATTCAACAGGTGCTGTTACTATTTTTAATCTTTATCAATAATGGCAACGATTTTTCTCTGGAGTTTGATTTTAGCCTCCTGATAAAACAGACATTCTGGGGATTTATTTTTATTCCCTTGAGTATATGGATAATAAATATTCTCTGGCTGCGCTGGAATTCTATGACAAAATTCATGCAAAAACGATTTATTCAAAAACAGAAAGGGTAGTTTTGGTTGTATTTGATAAAAACCCTGATAAAGAGTGGATAAAACAACGACTTATCGGTGCAAGCATATGCATTCTATTACTGTTTTCATTTCTGTTTTTAAGACTGGTATATCTTCAAATTATTAAAGGTGAAGAATTCAAAGCTTTATCTGAAAAAAATGCTGTTCGATTGCAAAGTATTAAATCCTCCAGAGGGCTTATATTTGATAGAAACAAAACACTGCTGGTGGATAACAGGCCTTCATTTAATGTTAAAATTGTTCGTGAGGATGCCGGAGACGTAAAAAAAATTGTTAGAAAAGTTGCAGACTTGATTCAAATTCCTTTTCAAGAACTTATGGTGAATATTGCCAAGGCAGGCAAAGGCGCTTTTTATAAGCCCGTAATGCTTAAAAGTCGTATATCAAGGGATCAGCTTGCTATTCTTGAGGCACATAAATTTGATCTTCCCGGAATTCAAATCGACATAGAACCCACCAGGTTTTATATCTATAAGAAAACTGCTGCCCATCTTCTCGGATATCTTGGAGAAATAAACTATGATGAACTAAAAAGTAACAATTACCTAAATGTCAGGGCAGGAGATTCAATTGGTAAATATGGTATTGAAAAAAGCTTTCAACAATATCTGCACGGTAAACGGGGTGGAAAACAGGTGGAAGTTGATGCCAATGGAAGGATTATTAAAATTCTGAGAACTATTGAACCTGTAGCAGGGTTTGATTTAAACCTTACCCTGGATCTTGACCTGCAGCAGGCAGCTGAAAAAATGCTTGAGAATAAGGCAGGTGCTGTGGTTGCCATTGATCCTAACAATGGAGATATCCTTGTTATGGCAAGCGGTCCAAGTTTTGATCAAAATGATTTTATTGGTGGTATAAGCAGAAAAAAATGGGCATCCTTAATTTCTCACCCTGGCAAACCAATGACCAATAAAGCTATTCAGGCAGAGTATCCTCCAGCTTCTACATATAAAATTATTACTTCACTGGCAGCACTTGAAGAGAAACATATTGATATAAACACAGAAGTATTCTGTCCTGGATTTTTAAAATATGGCAATAGAAAATTTCGCTGCTGGAAAAAATATGGACATGGTAAAATGAATATAGCAAGCGGCCTTACACAGTCTTGCGATGTTTTTTACTATCAGGCAGGTATTAAAACAGGTGTAGATGCGCTGGCACAGTATGCAACAGGCTGTGGGTTCGGGGCAAAAACAGGTATTATGCTTGGCAATGAGAGAAAAGGACTGATTCCAACTTCTGCCTGGAAAAGAAGACGATTTAATGAACCCTGGCAGGGTGGAGAAACACTCTCCATTGCAATTGGTCAGGGGTTTAATCTGGTAACTCCTTTACAAATGGCTGTATTTATTGCAGCAGTTGGCAATGGCGGTACTTTATACAGACCCAGAATAGTTAAAACCATTGAGACCAGCAGTGGGAAAATTATCAAAAAAATTGATCCGGAAATCAAAGGTGGTTTGCCAGCAAGTAAAGAGACTCTGGATATAGTTAGAAATGCACTTTTTAATGTTGTTCAAGGTGCCCGTGGAACAGCAAGAGGAATTCAGCTTAAAAATGTTGATATAGCAGGTAAAACTGGAACGGCTCAGGTTTTCAGTATTAAAAAGGGAAGTGAAATCAAATCAGAAGAGTTGGAATATGCTTTACGGGATCATGCCTGGTTTGTATGTTATGCACCTGCCCAAAACCCTGTTATTGCAATATCTGTGATGATTGAACATGGTGAACATGGATCAAGTGCTGCTGCGCCTGTTGCAGGCGCTTTGATAGAGCAGTATATGAAAAATTTATAATTAGAATTGTTGGGAGTATTTAATAAATGTTTGACAGAAGGCTGGTAGAAAATTTTGACTGGGGGTTTGTTCTATTAATCCTTACGATCTGTATTGCCGGTCTTGTTGTTTTGTACAGTGCTTTGACAGCAGGTCATGATGCAGGTGTAGTGCATACTCTTTTTAAAAAGCAGATCATCTGGATGGGCGCAGGGTTTATTATCATGGTTATTTCATTGATGATTGATTACAGGGAATTGGATAAATTAAATTTGTTTATTTATGCCCTTTGTGTTGGACTTCTTGTCAGTGTTATGCTTTTTGGACAGCTTGGGGGTGGGTCCAGACGATGGCTTGTGCTTGGATTTGTCAGGGTTCAACCCTCTGAGTTAATGAAGATAGCTCTGATTATCAGCCTTGCATCTGTATATTCAACTTGTGCTTGTCAAACCGGTTTGAATTTTAGGAAATTGATCAAACCTGCTGTTTTGTGTATTATTCCTTTTATTTTGATCGTAAACCAACCCGACCTGGGTACTGGATTGCTTTTGCTGTTAATTGCAGGCTCAATTACTCTGTTTGTGAAAGTGGAGCGAAGAGTATTTGTTGCATTGTCTGGCATGTGTTTTGCCGCCATACCCCTGGTCTGGTTTACACTGAAAAGTTATCAGAAATCACGAATACTGACTTTTTTAAATCCTGATAGAGATCCCCTTGGATCAGGATACCATATTATCCAATCAAAAATAGCCATTGGATCTGGCATGTTGACAGGCAAGGGTTTTTTAAAAGGGACCCAGAATGCCTTATCTTTTTTACCGGAACAGCATACTGATTTTATAGCCTCTGTTCTTGCAGAGGAGTGGGGTCTTATGGGGTGCAGTATTCTATTGATACTCTATTTTTTCCTCCTGTTTTGGGGATTAAATATAGCTTACAATTGCCGGAATATGTTTGGCTCCATTTTAGCATTTGGCATTACAGCGATGATTTTTTGTCAGATATTTATCAATATTGGAATGGTAATGGGACTTATGCCGGTTGTTGGTGTTCCACTGCCTCTTGTATCCTATGGAGGATCTTCAGTAATCACAAATATGGTGGGGTTTGGAATCCTTTTGAATATTAGTATGCGAAGATTTACACCGAATTAAATATTTTTATTTTCAATGTTGACAAATGATTTGGCGGATGTTACTGAATTCCCGGTATTGTTAGAATTTAGACTGTTTTTTGAGTAAAAACAGTCAGGAGGATATAAGTAGTTGTTTTTTATAACTATTAACTGGCGGAGGGATTTATGATAAAGGTAATTCCTGATATATCAACACTATATCAGATGGTCAATTTCCTTGTTCTGCTTTTTGTGCTGAATCTGGTTTTGTACAAACCCATTCGTAAAGTAATTCTCGACAGAAAGGCAAAAATTAAAGGTATGCAAAAAAAGGCTGAAAAAGCCACAAGCGACCTTGTTGCTGGAGAAGAAGCTTACAAAGATGGGTTGAAAGTTGCCAGGGCTGAAGGTTTAAAAGAAAAAGAAACCTTTATAGATGAGGCATCAAAAGAAGAAAAAGAAATATTGGACAAAATTAACAAGAAAGCTCAGGCCAACCTTGTTCAAATTAAAGAGAAGGTGGCAAAGGAGACTGAGCAAGCCCGCAAATCGCTTGAAGGTGAGGTGGAGGTTTATGCCAGAGCCATTGGCGAAAAAATTCTCGGGAGGGCTTGCTGATGAAGAACAGTGGAATGAATAAAAACAAGTTCAAGTTTGTTTATCCTGTTGCAATCGCAGGTTTTTTGCTGGCAATGGCTGGTATTGCATGGGCCTCTTCTGGTGGTGATGCCGATGGAGGTGTTCACAATCGCTGGCTCACAACTGATACCTGGAAAGTAGTAAATTTTGGTATCCTTGCTGCGATTGGATTTTTTCTAGGAAAAAAACCAGTTGCTGAGTTTTTCTCATCCAGAAAAAAAGGCATAGAAAATGAGATTAATGAACTTGAACAAAAAAAAGCAGATGCACAAAAGAAACTTTTAGAATACCAAACCAAGTTTAAAAATCTTGACCAGGAATCCAAAAAGATTGTTGAGAACTACATTAAACAGGGTGAAGAAGCTAAAACAAGGATTATAGCTGAAGCAGAGGCCCAGGCTGAAAAGCTTGAAGAGATGGCAAAACGCAGTATTGAGCAGGAGTTTAAAACTGCGAAAGCAAGACTCCAAAAGGAAATTGCTGCAAAAGCAATGGAAAAAGCTTCAGAAGTGATTAAAGCCTCTATCTCTGCCGATGATCAGGAGAGGCTTGTTGATCAATATTTAAAAAAGGTGGTGGCATAATGAAAAATCTCGCAGTTTCAAGGCGTTATGCCAAAGCATTAATTCTTATCGGTAAGGAAGACGGTCTGGCAGAGCAGTATAATGAAGAACTTAGTGCTGTTGCAGGGCTGTTTGACACACAGGAAGGTTTTGAAAAGGCGTTGACTAATCCTCTGTTTAATAAAAATGACAGGAAAAAAGTTCTTGAGGCAGTACTTGCTGCTTTGGATTTGTCAGCCATTATGAAATCTTTTTTAATTCTTTTGTTTGATAAAGGTAGAATTGGTTTTTTAAGAGAGATCTCTTCTTACTATAAAGATCTGGCAGATGAGCTTAAAGGAGTTGTCAAAGCCAGTATTGTCTCTGCAACTGAACTCTCTGCAGATGCAGTTGATAAAATCAAACAAGCTTTATCAAAGAAAACCGGAAAAACTATAGTTTTGAAAGTTGACCAGAACCCAGATCTCATAGGAGGTGTTGTTACAAAGATAGGTGATCTTGTTCTGGACGGCAGTGTAAGAACTCAGCTGATGAATATGAGCGAAACATTAAAAAAAGGTGAGATAGTCTAATGGAAATTAAAGCTGAAGAGATAAGTCAAATAATAAAAGATCAAATCAAGGGCTTTGATGCAGAGGTGGACCTGAGTGAAACTGGAGTGGTCCTTTCTGCTGGTGATGGTATTGCCCGGGTATATGGTCTTGAAAAAGTTAAAGCAATGGAGCTTGTTGAATTCCCAGGAGGGATTCTCGGACTTGCATTGAACCTTGAAGCAGATAACGTAGGTGTCGCTATTCTTGGTGATGATAAACAAATTAAAGAGGGTGATACAGTCAAACGTACTGATCGTATTGCTTCGGTCCCTGTTGGAGAAGAACTTCTCGGTCGTGTTGTGACCACAACAGGTGAGCCTGTTGATGGTAAAGGACCAATTAATTCCAAAACTTTTATGAACATGGAACTGGTGGCTCCCGGTGTTATTGCGAGAAAATCAGTTCATGAACCCTGTTATACTGGTTCTAAAGCTGTTGATGGCATGACTCCTGTTGGAAGAGGACAGCGTGAACTTATCATTGGTGATCGTCAGATCGGTAAAACAGCTGTTGCAGTTGATGCAATTATTGCTCAAAAAGAGTCTGACATTAAATGTATCTATGTTGCCTGCGGCCAGAAAAAATCAACCGTTGCCCAGGTTGTGGCAGCCCTTGAAGAGCATGGTGCCATGGAATATACTACCGTTGTTATTGCATCTGCTTCTGAAGCTGCTGCAATGCAGTATCTTGCTCCCTATGCAGGCTGTGCAATGGCAGAGTATTTCAGGGACAAGGGT
>CAXMTQ010000089.1:0-9054 GCA_964196205.1 uncultured Desulfobacula sp. | reverse complement strand
CCGGGAAAGGATAAAGTATTGGGTGTTACCATTGTTGGAAATCATGCAGCTGATGTTATTGCAGAATTTGTCCTTGCAATGAAGCATGGACTCGGTTTAAATAAAATCCTGGGAACAATTCATATTTATCCCACAATGGCAGAAGCCAATAAATATGCAGCAGGTTTGTGGAAAAAAGAGCATGCACCTGAAAAACTGCTTGCATGGATTGAAAAGTTTCACACCTGGATGAGACATTAAATTAGCTGTGATAGATTAATATTAATTACTTAAAAGAGAAGAGAGGATTTAAAATGAAAGTAACAGTAACAAAACAGTGTATGGGCGACCGAAATTGCAATGAACTTTGTCCCGAAGTTTTTGAATATGATGAAGATAAGCTGATATCCACAATTAAGATGGATGAAATTCCGGAACACCTGAAAAGTATTGTCCGCCGGGCAGCAGATGAATGCGGTGCAGATGCCATCGAAATTGAAGAGTAAGAGAAAGGTGCAATGGTAAAATTCAGGGAAAGCCAGACTGCAAAAAACCTTCATATCTCTTTTGGTGCAGAAACCCAGGCCAGAACCCGGTATGACTTTTTTGCAAACAAGGCAAGAGATGACGGATATATCCAGATTGCAAAAATATTTAAAGAGACTGCTGACCAGGAGTTTGAACATGCCCTGAGGTTTTTTAAATTTTTTAACGGGGGAGAGCTTGAGATGAAATGGGTTTTCCCCACTGGTGTGATAAAGGATACCCGTGCCAACCTCCTTTCGGCTGCAGCTTTGGAAAAATATGTCAGTGAAGATATGTATGCCAGGTTTGCAGAAACAGCAAAAGAGGAGGGTTTTGAAAGAGCGGAAGATACTTTTAATAATATTATTGTAGCTGAAGAACATCATGAAAAACTATACCTTGAACTGGCTGAAAATATTGCCAGGGACAGGGTTTTCCAAAAAGATGGAGAGAGGATCTGGCGCTGTCTGAGCTGTGGATATCTCCATACTGGAAAATCAGCGCCTGAAAAATGTCCTGCTTGTGTAAAACCCACAGGTTATTTTGAACTGCTTTACGAAAACTGGTAAAATCTTAAAAGCATGGCAAACGAGACAAGTATGACTCGTTTGCCATGTCTCATGTCTGTCTCATATATTTTATCCTTCCTATTATTGTCTTGTCTGTAGCCGTTTAAAGCTTATATTTAAGATAGAGATCAAATATAAAATATTTTTGATCAAAATGATAATTAAGGCACACTATTTGCTGTTAATTATTATAGGTTATTAAAGTTTAATAAAGCTTGATTCAACTCTTAAAAATTGGAGTATGGTATGAAAATACATGAGATAAAAGATAACTTTAATCTGGTTAATTCAGTTGACTGGGAGATGACACCAGAAGAAGCCATTGCACTTCATCTTGAATGGGGTCCCTTAAGATCACAGGCCTACTATAATTCAAGGGATAATGAAAATGAAACCGTTTATTTTGTTATAAATACATGGAAAAAACCACCTATTTTAACTCTGATCAGAAGAAAAGGTTTTGATTCTGAAGATCTTGGTAATTTCAGACTTCCCAAAAACCTTGAAGATGATTTTATGAAGGGAATTGGACAGTATAAGGGAGTATATGCTGTTGAGGGAGACGTAAGAGACTGGCTTAAAAAGGAACTTGAAGTTTAATAAACTCCTCTGTACGACATCCGGGGCAGAAAATATAATCCTCCACCATATTTCTGCCCCGTTCTTTTAACTCTTTTTTTTGTTGTTTTCTATAAAATCTTTTACCATCATTTCTCCCAACTCTTTTGAACGTTTTGAAGCAGATTCCACGGCATTCATCAATGTTGTTCTAAGACCTCCCTGTTCAAGGGTATGAATTCCTGCAATAGCTGTTCCGCCGGGAGATGCCACCCTGTCTTTGAGTTGTCCGGGATGCTCTTTTGATTCAAGCAGAAGTTTTGCAGACCCAAGAATTGTCTGTGTGGATAACAGCAGAGAGTCTTTTCTTGACAGTCCCATTTTAACCCCGGCATCTGCCATGGCATCAACAATTGTAAATATATAGGCAGGTCCACTGCCGCTTAATCCTGTAAAAGCATCCATGAGGATATTCTCCTGGATAAAAACAGTTATCCCAACTGAGTCAAAAATAGCCCGGGCAAGGGCGACATCTTCCTTTGATGCATATTCACCTGCTGCAATGGCTGTTGCACTCTCTTTTACAAATGCGCATATATTAGGCATGACCCTGATGAGGCGGAGTTTTTTTTGAAGCCCTGCAGCAATTGCTGCAAGGGGAACTCCTGCTGCAATTGAAATTATGAGTTTGGATTGATCAAGGGCAGGGGCAGTCTCTTTTAAAACCGAGCCCAGAATCTGGGGTTTTGTAGCATAGATAACAATTTCAGATTTTTCTGCCACTTCAATATTATCTGTTGTTGTCGAAACCTTGTATTTGGTTTGAATCTCTTCCAAAAGATCTTCTGCAATATCTGAACAGATAATATTTTCAGGGTTTGCTGCCTTGGAGAAGACCAGACCACTTATCAATGCTTCCCCCATATTTCCGCTTCCAATAAACCCTATTTTTTTGTCATGCAACATGTTAACTTTACTCCTTAAGTGTTATTAATTGAAATAGAAAAGCTATATTAAGGTTTTCAAATTAATATAGTCAAGATAAATCTGTAACTTGTGGCATACAACTTGTATAAACTGATATGCAATTAGATTGAGATTAAATAAATTCAGATTTAAATAAGATAAACCAATAGAGGAGAGACTAACATGAAAAAATTTGCTTTGTTTGTGTTTAATGGTGATCCAATGTGTTTTATACATGTATTGTTAAATGCACTGGATATGAAAGAAAAAGGTCATGCGCCGAGAATTATCCTTGAGGGTGCAAGTGTTAAACTGCTGCCTGAATTGATAAAGACAGAAAATCCACTTAATAAATTGTGGACAAGAGTTCTTGATCAGGATTTGGTGGAGGGAGTCTGTAAAGCCTGTTCCAATAAGCTTGGCACCCTTAAAGATGCTGAAAAACAGGGTTTAACACTATTAGGTGATATGTCAGGACATCCTTCAATGGTAGAATACAGGAGTAATGATTTTGAAATAATAACTTTTTAACACAACAGACAGGTTGTTACATATTGCACGCTTTTTATGATACTAAACACTTTAATCGGAAACCAGAAAGGAGATACCCATCCCATGAATCAATCAAATACCTTGCAAATACTTAAGAAAGCTTTTTTGATGGAACAGCAGGGAAAAAATCTTTATGAAACTGCAAGGGATAAAGCCGGCAGTGAAGAAGTCAAAGCTTTTTTTCAGGAACTTGCCCAGGATGAACAAGAGCATATGGATATTATTGAAAAACAGCTCAAGGCCATCATGGAAACCGGAAATTTTATTGCAGGAGATTATAAAACAAACGATACAGCTGAAGCATCATCAGATATCCTTGATAATGTTTTGATTGATAAAATCAATGCAGCCAGCTTTGAAGCTACTGCCATCACAGCTGCCGTAAGCTTTGAAGATAAAGCTGTCAAACTTTATGCCAAAAGAGCCAAAGAGTCTGATGATCCTGAGGAAAAAAAGATATACAGCTGGTTGTCAGCCTGGGAAAGCACCCATCTTAAAAAACTGATGGCTTTACAGGAAGCCTTGATGGAAAAAGTCTGGAATGACAATGATTTCTGGCCATTATAAAGTTTAAATTATAAATAGTGCAGGAGACAATGACTGAAAACATCAGAAAAATAAAATTAGGAATTATTGGCGGGACAGGGTTTGATGATGCAGGCCTTTTAAACAATTATGAGAAAAAAAAGGTGCACACTCCATATGGTGCAACTTCGGATCTCGTGGTGACAGGAACCATTGATGATATAGATATTACCGCTATCTCAAGACATGGTGAGTCACACACCCTGATCCCGGGCAATGTCAATTTTAGAGCTAATATATGGGCAATGAAGGATCTTGGTGTTACCCATATAATTGGAACAACAGCCTGTGGTTCGCTTAGGGAAGATATCAAACCAGGAGATCTTGTGTTTGTGGATCAATTTATTGACAGGAGCTATAAAAGAGAACAGACTTTTTATGAGGGTACACTCACGTGTCACATCACAATGGCAGAACCCTTTTGTTTTAATCTTAGAAAACTTTTTATGAATGGAGCAAAGGAGATGAAAATTTCATTTCATGAAAAAGGAACCATGGTGAGCATTGAAGGACCGCGCTTTTCAACAAAAGCCGAGAGCCATCTTTTCAGGCAGTGGGGCTGTGATGTGGTAAATATGACAATTGTCCCCGAGTGCATTCTGGCAAGGGAGGTTGGTATTCACTATGCAAGTATTGCCATGGTAACTGATTATGACTGCTGGAAAGAGCGTGATGGAGGGTTGAGTGTCGATGAAATCATGGCCACCATAGAGAAAAATACCAGCAGTGGGAAAAAACTGATTTTTGATGTTTTAAAACATATTAAATCCTGGGATGACTGCGGCTGTGATGTCGCGCACAAGTATGCCATGTTATAACAGCCTGTCAATAATCATTCCAACCTTTAATGAGGTGAGGCATGGATATTTAAAAAAAATCCTTGATGAGCTTTGCGGCATTGAAGGTGTTGAGATTATTATTGTTGATGGAGGTAGCAGCGACGGAACTGAAAAATTATACAAATCTCTGGCAGACAGCTGTTTTTTGATACAAAACTCCAGCCGTGGGCAGAGGATGAATTATGGATATAAGATGTCAAAAGGAGATATCCTGCTTTTCCACCACCCAAGAAGTTTCATATCAAAACATGCAGTAGATGAACTGAAAAAAATTTATGCTGATGCAGGGCAGGATTTCTGGGGAGGTTTTACCCATAAGTTTGACCGAAATTCTACAGGGTTGAGATTTACTTCATGGTATTCAAATCACATCAGGAGAAGAATTTTTGGGATTATTTATCTGGATCACTGTATTTTTGCAACCAGAAATTTAATTGAAAAAGCGGGAGGCTTTCCCGAAAAAGAGATTTTTGAGGATACTGTTTTTTCAAAGAGAATGCACAAATTTTTAAGACCACTGCTGCTGAAAAATGATTCTATTACAAGCTGTGTAAGATTTGAGGAAAATGGTTTTTTAATACAGAGTATTATGAACCAGGTAATGAAGATATGTTTTCTATGCGGTATGTCTGATATTAGAATGAATGCGATTTATGAAAAGGGATTGAATCTCAATAAGAGATAGTATGGTGATAACTTTAATAAATTTAAAATAATATGAAAAATTTAAAATTTACAACAGGCATTCCACCGCTTATTCTCATCGGTACCATTATTGTTATCTTTCCAATTTTTGTTTTTATGACTATTGACAGGATCAACAAACAAAAAGCCCAGAGCATAAAATTGTTGCTTGAAAAAAGCACAGCTCTGATCAGGGCCTTTGAAGCCGGCACATATACCGGCATGATGAATATGGGTTGGAGCAGCAGTGCCATGGAGAACCTTCTCAGTGAAACAGCAGCACTGCCTGATATTGCCTACCTGTTTCTTGTGAACCAGGACGGCATTATCCTTGCCCACAATCAAAAAGAGAAAATTGGAATGGCTTATGGCAGAAAATTGGATCTTAAAACCCTAATGAATGCCAAACAGTCTGTCTGGCGAATTATAACAGATAACAAGGGCAGCAAAGTTTTTGAAGTCCATAAGAAGTTTTCCCCTACAAATCGAACAGGAATGTCCGGTTCAAGGGGAATGATGACAACGCACCGAAAGATGCATGCAAATACATTTATAAAGACTGATACCTATGAAAATACAGTTATTTTTGTGGGGCTTGATATGGAATCGATTGTCCAGGCAGATAAAAGTGATACACAGCACACGATAATGATGGCAGTGATCCTGGCATTGATTGGTTTCACAGGGTTTGTCCTTGTTTTTATTGTCCAGCGCTATGCACAAACCAGGTCTTCTCTTTCTAAGATACAGATTTTTTCAGACAATCTGGTGGAAAATATGCCTGTTGGATTGATTGCAATTGACATGAATAATCAGATTCTTTCAGTCAACCCTGCAGCCTCGTCAATTCTTAATATCAAACCTGATGATAGAGCCGGAAATATTGCTGCGCTCCTTCCTGGGGAGATTGAAAAACTGCTGGAGTCAATCTGGAACACAAAAGATCTGGTTGAAAAAGAGATTCACATTAAAGATATGATAGATATGACAATTATTCTCGATGTTATAGCCAGTCCACTGTATGATAAACAAGGCGGTCCCTTGGGAGCTTTGCTGATTTTAAGGGATAAAACCGAGTTGAACCGCCTGAAAACTGAAATGGAACACAATAAGAGGCTTGCTGCCATTGGCAGGTTGGCAGCCGGGGTGGCCCATGAAATAAGAAATCCGCTAAGTTCCTTAAAAGGGTATGCCACCTTTTTTAAGGAAATTTTTGATGCAGGATCGGAAAATTATGGCATTGCAGATGTCATGACAAAAGAGGTGGACCGGCTTAACCGCGTGGTAAGTGAACTTGTTGAACTTGCAAAACCAGTGGCGGTTTCAGGCAAACCCATTGACCTTGAAGCGCTTGTTTTAGAATGCACACAGCTTATCAGCTATGAACCTGGTGCCGAGAATATCACTATTAAAACCAAGGTTGAGACAGATTTACCTAAGATCCATGCAGATGCGGACAGGCTGAAACAAGTCGTGTTGAATTTATGTCTCAATGCATTACAGGCAATGGATGGATCAGGGACTCTTGATATTCAACTTAAAAAAGCCAAAACTGCTGAAAACATCATAATCATGGTTTCAGATACAGGATGCGGCATGGAAACAGGCAAATCAGGCGATATTTTTGAACCATATTTCACTACAAAAACATCCGGGACCGGTCTTGGACTTGCCATTGTTCATAATATCATCAAAGCTCATAAGGGCAGGATAGATGTAAAAAGCGAACCCGGGAAAGGAACCGTCTTTTCTATTATTTTACCCATGGAGACATCTTAAATGAATCAGACCAAAAGCACAATTTTGATTGTTGATGATGACCAGAGCCATCGGAATATGCTGAAAACATTGCTTGGCAAATGGGGGTATGTTCTCGAAGAGGCAGACGACGGTCAGGTTGCCATAGAATGTGTGACAAAAAAACCCTATGATCTGATTTTAATGGATATCAAAATGATCAAAGTATCCGGGCTTGTTGCCTTGGAAGAGATAAAAAAGATCAACCCGGCCATCCCGGTTATCATCATGACTGCTTTTTCTTCAATTCAAACAGCTGTCGATGCATTGCAAAAAGGGGCATATGATTATCTGACTAAACCCTTTGATTTTGAAAAATTAAAAATTACTATCCTGCGCTCCCTTGAACATACCCGGTTGAAAAAAGAGAATTCCCAGTTAAAGGAGAGCCTTGGGAAAAAATTTGACCGCAGCAAAATTATCAGCAGGCATGAAACCATGCGCAAGCTTATCAAGACCATATCCCAGGTGACTGGAACTGATGCCACTGTTCTAATACATGGTGAATCTGGTACAGGCAAGGAGTTGATCGCAGGTGCGGTACACTATAACAGTAACAGAAAAGATGGTCCATTTATCAAGATTAACTGTGCTGCCATTACAGAGACTCTTCTGGAATCAGAGTTGTTTGGTCATGAAAAAGGGGCTTTTACAGGTGCTACTCGTCGGAAAGAAGGCAAATTCCAACTGGCAGATAAAGGAAGTATATTTTTAGATGAGATCAGTGAAACATCAATGGCTATGCAGGTTAAACTGCTCCGAGCATTGCAGGAGAGAGAAATCACACCGGTGGGTGGTGAAAAATCAATTAATATTGATACACGTATTATTGCTGCGACCAATAAAAATCTGGTGGATCTCATTGAAAAGGAAGATTTCAGAGAAGATCTATACTACCGTTTAAATGTGATTAATCTTAAGGTGCCGCCTTTACGGGAAAGATCCGGGGATATCCAACTGCTGGCCCAGCATTTTTTACAACTATATACCCAAAAAAACAGTCGGAAAATTAAAGGGTTTACCCCGGATGGCATGGATAAGCTTGTCAGCCATAACTGGCCGGGCAATGTCCGTGAGCTGATGAACACCATAGAAAGGGGTGTGATCCTCTCCACTCGGGAATACCTTGGGAAAGATGAACTTCAAATTGAAGAGAAAGTAATAATTTCCAGCAGGGCGCAAAGTGCTACTGAACAGATGTTTGATCTGGGAGACAAAACCTTATATGAAGTCGAAAAAATGGCCATATTAAAAATGTTGGATAAAACCGGTAACAATAAAAGTGAAACCGCCCGTCGCTTGGGGATTGTCCGGAGAACACTGCATTTAAAACTAAAGGATTACGGTGTTATGCCTTAAAACCGTAAAGACTTTTGCCTTACCCCAAAATATTATTTGTAGCACTGAGATTTGCCATTGGTAAGTTTTTTGATAGACTTTGATAAGATATGTTAAATCTACAATAAGACCAGAGATTTGACCCGGGATTCAATCTCATCTCTGAGTGCCCTGATGTTTTCCAGCGACAGCTTTTCAGGAGTATTGATCTTCCAGGTTTGAACTTGCAGGGCAGAAAAGAGTGATGAATCACTCTTTTCTCCAATATAGATAATAGTATCAAAGTGTTGTTCCATGTCTAAATTTTTAATGGAGCAGGGGGATAAGTATAAAAGATCCAGCCTTTTTTCTGCCATTATTTTTATGGTTTCAGCTCTTATCTCTTTTGCTGGATCATATCCCGCTGTCATAACCCGGAAATGACCCTGGTCATATGATTTAAAAAAGGCTGCTGCCATCTGGCTTCTGCAGGCATCATTTCTGGAGATAAAAAGAATCTTTTTTTTTGATACAAAAGGGCTGCACAGGTTTTTCACCATCTGTTGGATATCACCTTTTACCTGGGCATGAGCTGCCATATCTCCAGGATTTTCAATGTGCCGATAGGTAAGAGAGCCTTGGTATTTTACACTTACAGCATCAAAAAAGATTTTGGCAGTCAA
>CAXMTQ010000088.1:0-9076 GCA_964196205.1 uncultured Desulfobacula sp. | reverse complement strand
ATCCATCTTTGGTAAATCCCTGGTTCAATTGTTGGACAATACCCCCATACTATTATCAAGATCAGGATATACAGGTGAATTCGGTTTTGAAATATTCATCAACCCCCATGCAATTGTAAAACTATGGAAAGATATCTTATCAGCAGGCAGGGATTTTGGCATCACTGCCTGTGGCCTTGCTGCAAGGGATTCTCTTAGAACCGGGGCCTGCCTGCCCCTCTCCCACCAGGATATCGGAGAGTGGAAGTTTATAAACCATCCATGGGAATTTGCACTTGCCTTTAATAAAGATAAAACATCCTTTACCAAGGAATTCCTTGGAAGCCACGCACTTTTGTCCAATAATTATGATTCATATATCTATCCCTTTGTCGGAGACTCATTAAGAAAAATATTGCCTGGAAAAAATACTCAAGTTATAGATAAAAAAGGTAATGTAATAGGCCAAGTGCTTACCTGTGTCACAGACATGGGAATCAGCTGGAAAGATAACAGCATTGTAAGCATAAATTCAAAAAGTCTTCCTGAAGATTTTAAAATAAAGGGTTTAAGCTGCGGTTTTGTTATGGTTTCAAAAAAAAGTGAATGCAATACAAGATTAACACTTAAAGAGGGAAAAAGATCCATCAAAGTTACAATTGTAAAGGATATAAGGCCTGACAGAACAGCAAGAAAAAAATTAGACGATTTTATAAAATAAATTTAATAAATAGGAGGTTGTAATGAAAGAGATTAACGATCTTAATTTGCCTGAAGATTTAAAATACACAAAAGATCATGAGTGGGCAAAACTTTCAGACGGGGTTGTAACTATTGGTATAAATGATTATGCCCAGGACCAACTTGGGGAGATTGTTTTTGTAGAGTTTCCGGAAACCGGTGACACATTTGAAAAAGATGATGAATTTGGAAGTGTTGAATCTGTAAAGGCAGTTTCTGAAATATATATGCCTGTTGCAGGAGAGATTTCTGAAATAAACGAAGCTCTTGAAGATGCTCCAGAGCTTGTTAATGAATCCTGCTATGATGATGGCTGGATCATCAAGGTAAAACCTGATGATATATCCCAGTTTGAAGCTCTGCTTGACAAAGGTGCATACCTTGACATGCTGAAAGGATAAAAAATCATGCGCTATCTTCCACATACAAAAGAAGACATTGAAAGCATGCTCAAGGTTACAGGTCATTCTAATATTGATGACCTGTTCAACTGCATATCAGATGATCTTAAAACCACAAAAAGCATTGATATCCCGGAAATTATGTCAGAGTGGGAACTCAATACCCACATGGAAGAGATTGCCTCCTTGAATATCGCGTGTAAAGACTATAAGTGCTTTATGGGCGCGGGCTCCTATGATCACTATATTCCAGCTATAATTCCCTATTTGATTTCAAGATCAGAATTTATGACAGCATATACTCCTTACCAACCCGAAGTCAGCCAGGGAACACTGCAGGGAATTTATGAGTTCCAGACCATGGTAACAGAACTTCTCGGAATGGATGTTGCCACAGCATCCCATTATGATTGCGGGACTGCCCTTGCAGAAGCTGCTCTTATTGCTTTGAGAAAACATAAAAAATCAAACAAAATAGCTGTATCCTCTCTTGTCCATCCAAATCATCTACAGATTATGCAGACATATCTTAAGCCCGCAGGATATGAAATTGTTGAAATTCCTTATACAAAAGATGGTCTTACTGATACAGATGCTCTCAAAAACATGGATAATATAGCAGGGATTTGTGTGCAATCTCCCAATTTTTTTGGCAACATTGAAGATTTAAAAGCCTTTAAAACAGTTGCAGATGCCAAAAAAATAATGTTTATTACATCCTTTACCGAAGCTCTGGCTTATGGTCTTTTGAAAAATCCCGGCAGCCTTGGTGCTGATATAGTTGCAGGTGAAGGTCAAAGCCTTGGTATTGCCAAATCATTTGGAGGTCCGGGCTTAGGATTGCTTGCCGGAACAAAAAAGCAAATGAGAAATCTTCCGGGACGTTTAGTTGGAAAAACTCTGGATGCAAATGGTGATGAAGGTTATGTATTAACCCTTGCCACAAGAGAACAGCACATAAGAAGAGAAAAAGCCTCTTCCAATATCTGTTCCAATAACGGGCTGAACGCGATGACTGCTGCCATGTACCTTGCTACTGCAGGTAAAATCGGTATCAGAGAAATTGCCCGACAAAATCATGACAAAGCAGTATATCTTAAAACGAGTCTTGAAAATGCAGGCTTTGAATCTGCCTTTGACACGCCTTTTTTCAATGAATTTGTCTTAAAAGCACCTGTTGGATTTGAGCAGAAAAGAACTGCCCTGATCAATGGAAAATGTATATTTGCAGGAGTGAAACTTGAACCCTTTTATCCTGAATTCAAACAACACTATTTGTTCTGCGCAACTGAAACAATCTCAAAAGCAGATATTGATCAATTGGCAAAGGAGGTGCAATAATGAACAGGCAACCTGGAACAAGCGGTCTTATTTTCAATGAACCCAATCTCTGGGATAAAAGCCGCAGGGGACGATGTGCCATATCACTGCCAAAAGCAGATGTTGACAGGGTAGAACTTGACCAGAATCTTACTGAAGAGGCTCCTGAACTGCCCCAGCTTTCTGAACTTGATGTTGTGCGGCATTATACACGGCTTTCTCAATGGAATTTTGGTGTGGATTCAGGGATGTACCCTTTGGGCTCATGCACCATGAAATATAATCCTAAAACCAATGAAGTACAGGCTGCACGCCAGGGATTTGCAGCAGCCCACCCCCTTGCCGGGGATGAGTTTTCCCAGGGGGCGTTAAAATTGATGTACAATCTTGAGCAATATCTTGGAAGTATAACAGGATTTGATGCTGTTACTCTTCAACCTGCTGCAGGAGCTCATGGTGAGCTTGCCGGCATGCTCATGATTCATGCATTTCATGCTAAAAAAGGAAAACAGCGCTCAAAAATCATTATTCCTGATACAGCCCATGGTACTAATCCTGCCAGTGCCTCTCTTTGCGGATATGAATCAATTAATATTAAATCCGGAAAAAAAGGAATTCTTGAACCTGAAGATGTTAAAGCTGTCATGGATGAAGAGACCGCAGGTATTATGGTAACCAATCCCAATACCCTGGGACTTTTTGAATCCAATATTAAAGAAATTGCAGATATTGTCCATTCAAAAGGAGGTCTTGTTTATGGTGATGGAGCTAATATGAATGCCATTATGGGTATTGTAAAACCAGGTGAAATCGGCATTGATGTTCTTCATCTTAATCTTCATAAAACCTTTTCAACTCCCCATGGCGGTGGAGGACCGGGATCAGGTCCTGTTGCTGTTGTAAAAGAACTTGAACCTTTTTTACCTGTACCAAGGGTTGTAAAAGAGCTGGATTCATACAAATTTGTTGTGAACCGTCCTGATACAATTGGCAGAATTCATACCTTTTACGGACATTTCGGCATTATGGTCAGAGCCTACTCCTATATTCTTTCCATGGGAGCAAAGGGTTTAACTGATGCAAGCAAACTTGCTGTTCTTAATGCCAATTATATCAAGGAGAGCCTGAAAGGCACACTTAACCTTCCTTATGATCAGCCTTGCATGCATGAGTGTGTTTTTAATGATGCAATACAAAAGGAGAATCATATTACCACCATGGATATGGCCAAGCGATTGCTGGATTACGGCTTCCACCCGCCCACTGTTTATTTCCCGCTTGTCATAGAAGGCGCATTTATGGTGGAACCAACTGAAACAGAATCCAAAGAAGACATTGATCAATTTATTGATGCTGTAAAAGCCATTGCAAAAGAGGCAAAGCAAGATCCTGAAACTTTGAAAAAAGCTCCTTTTTTAACAAAGGTTACTCGTCTTGATGAAGTTGCAGCAGCCAGAAAACCATGCCTGAGAGGATAGTATCCAATAGGTTAGAATCTGAAAAGATAGGTATTGCAAAGTTTGACCCCTGCAAGGATAAAAAAAAACGCCTGGCTATATTTAAAGATCTTGGAGTGTTAGAATATAAAAAAGCGCTTGAGCTTCAAATTAGAACCCTGCAGGCAAAAATTGATAAAATCATTGATGAAGATTATATTTTTTTTGTTGAACACCAATGTGTATTCACCCTTGGCAGAAGAGGCGGCAAGGAAAATTTAACTGTTTCGAAAAAGTTTTTATCTGAAAAAAATATTGATATTATTCAAACAAATCGTGGTGGAAATATAACCTGTCACTGCCCTGGCCAGGCAGTCATGTATCCTATTATTGATCTTGAGAAGAATAAAATTGGTGTAAAGGATTTTGTTTACGGGCTTGAAGAGATAATGAAGTTGACAGCAGATGATTATGGTATTGATGTCGGTAGAAATAAAAAAAATCATGGTATCTGGGCAGGCAATTCAAAAATTGGAAGTGTTGGTATCAGGGTTAAAAAAGGTATATCCATGCATGGTATTGCACTGAATATTAATCCTGATCTTGAACCATTTTCATGGATAAATCCCTGCGGTCTTACTGATATATCCATAACTTCCATTGAAAAAGAGACAAACCAATTCAAATCTGTGGGAAAGAATTACGATTTTTCCATGGATAGAATCAAAAATGCGTTTAAAAAGCATTTTTCATATGTATTTGATTACATCATCAGGTAAAAATTACATGGATACAATAAAAAATCGAAAAACTGCTAAACCGCCATGGCTTAAAAAAAGCCTTCCCAAAGGCGGGGATTATCAAAAGGTAAGAAATTTACTCTCCAGAGCAAAACTGCATACAGTCTGCCAGGAAGCCAACTGTCCCAATATGTTTGAATGTTTTTCCAAAAACACAGCCACATTTATGATTCTCGGATCAGTCTGTACACGAAATTGCAGGTTTTGCAATATTTCACAAAAAACACCAATACCAGTGGACAGCGACGAACCCATGAGATTAGCTAAAGCAGCTTACGATTTAAAATTAAAATATATTGTACTTACTTCGGTTACAAGAGATGATCTTGAGGATGGAGGTGCTTTTCAATTTGTTAATACCATTAAAGCAATAAAATCTACAATACCTGATACTGTAAAAATTGAGGTTTTAATTCCTGATTTTCAGGGAAATTTTAAAGCGTTAAAAATAGTTGTAGATGCAAATCCAGATGTTTTAAACCATAATATAGAGACTGTGCCATCCCTTTACCCCACAGCAAGGCCGGAAGCCAATTATCGTCAATCCCTTGAATTGTTACAAAATGTTAAATCCCTTAATACTTCAATTGGCTCTTCAATGCCTGTAAAATCAGGAATAATGGTGGGTCTTGGTGAATCAATGGAGGAACTTGAACACACCATGACAGATCTTTACAACAATTGCTGTGATATAATAACAATCGGGCAATACCTGCAGCCCACAAAAGATCATCTCAAAGTTAAAAAGTATTATTCACCAGAAGAATTTAAAACCGTTGAAGATAAGGCAAGGCAGATAGGATTTAAAAAAATTGCTTCAGGCCCTTTTGTACGCAGCTCCTATAATGCCAGTGATCTTTTCTTTAAACAAAATGATTAATATTATGATAACTTACCCCATGGTCAACCATAGTCCATAGGTCATACTGGAGAATATGGTGCTGATGGATATGGCAGCCACTGCAAAATCAGAATCCCCCCCGATCTCCCTTGCCATGATATAGGCCAGAGTGGCTGTAGGGGAAGCAAGGATGATCAAACCCGGAAGATAATCGGAAGGGTCTATGGAAAACAGTTTAAACAGAATCAGTCCAATGGCTGGAGTCATCATCACCTTTAAAAAACAGGAGACCATTACAGGCCGAAATCTGGGTTTGAATTTTTCAAAGGAAAGCGAAGCCCCGATAATCAGCAGGGCCATGGGAAGTGCCATGCCTTTAATAATGGTCAGTGCCCGATCAATAATCAGGGGCATTTGAAGCCCTGACAGGGAAAAAATAATTCCAGCCAGGGCCGACAGAATCACAGGATTGGCCATGGTGGTTTTCAATGTGGTTGTTATGCTTGCGTGCCCTCTACTGTTCTGGCCATGGTATTGAAGGGCAATCACAGCCAGGATATTCTGAAGAATCATAACAAATCCAGCAATAATGGCGGCTCTTACAAAACCGCTGTCCCCAAGATAATAAAAGGCCACTGCCAGGCCGATATATCCCAAATTACCATGGAAAGAAGATTGAATAAATGTCCCCTGTGAAGACTGGACCACATTCATGACCCGTGAAGCTGTCCATGCAATAGCGGTGATAAGCAAGAGAGCAAAAAGGGAGATCATGATCACGGACAGATTAAACTGGGTTCGCAATGTGGCCTTGGAAATGGAATTGAATATCATGGCAGGTATAGCAAAATAATAGACCAGCCGATTGGCCTGGCTTAGAAAATCAGAGGTGAAAAACCCCCGTTGTTTTGCAACCAGCCCCAGAAAAATGACAATAAATATAGGTACAATGGTGGATACAATATTCATAGAGATTTTATAGCTTTAGATGTATTATTTTCTTCCATATGTCTGAGGGTCGCAATTTATTGAGTAGATTCCTGTTGCTGCACTATCATTTGATCCATCATATCAGCTGCTGATTTGGCCAAAGACGGGTCATTGATATGAAAATTTTCTTCCTTAACCTTAATTGTTTTTAATAGATTATCTTTAAATATTTTAATAAAAAAATTGTTTGTGTCCGGATCATATAATGGGCCGTCAATACTGTCTGCCACAGACCAGCCTTTTAACGGAATTAAGACTTGTATTGTTTCTCCTGCAGGATTCAGCCTTTCTGATAATTGTTGAGCTATATTTTTTGTCTCTTCTCTGTTCAACCGGACAGCAGAACGGAAATCATAGAAAAATATTTTTCGGTTTTTATATTGCTCCGGGATATTATAACGATCGAATTCCAGTACAGCACAGTCTAACCCGCCGGGAACAACAAGCCTGGGTATAGTAATATTGGGTACAGCCTTAAATCTATTAGAATCAATTCCGCTGCAATAACCATCCATGAGCTGGTCTGCAAGTTCATGGGTAGCAAGATCCAGAATCCCTACAAAAAATCCATCTGAGGCCAGCTCTTCCATTGCATTCCCGCCGGTGCCGTTGGCATGGAATGTAACTACTTCATACCCTTTTTCTTCCAGCAATTTTTTTATTTGTTCCGCAGCCTGGGTAATAAATCCAAAAAAAGAGAGGGCAATACGCTTACCGTTTTTTTCTGGCTTCCATTCACTCTTTGCCATGGCACATACAGCGGCAGCTGTCTTATCCAGCATCCCGCCCAAAATAGTGTTGATTCCCAGGATATCAACAACACTATGCATCATCGTGATGTCTTTAGTTCCAACTATATGGGTCATATCTTTTGAGGCAACAGTGGACAGCATAATTTTGGGGATACCAAGTGGTAATACTTGCATAATCCCGGTACACAGGTAAGTCCCTGAACCTCCTCCTGCTGAAACCATAGCTGAGATTTTGCCTTGTTCATGAAGTTTTTTAACAAGTTTTCTGGCTTCTCCCAGCATGATTTTAATTATCTGATCCCGATCTTGCCCTTCTCTGATCAGCCCTTTTGTTTTTATTGTTTTGAAAAGGTCAAAATCTACAGAACAGGGCGGAACCTTTTTAGTGCCGACATTAATTGTAATTGTACGAGCACCCCTTTTTTCTATACATTGTTTAAGGAAAAGATGTTCCTCTCCTTTTGTATCAAACGTACCTAAAACTGCTATTGATGGTATTTTATCCATTGACTGTCCTTTTTATGAAGTGAGATCTTTTTAATTTAAACGTAGTTATAATGCAATCATACACAGTACAATGTCAATAGAATACTGTTTTATCAATGTTAACTTTTTACAGATTTTTTTGTTATGTTTTTTGTTATTGATCAAATTTAAATGATATTGTATAGAGGTTTGGATGATACAAGGAGGAAGATATTAACAAAAAAAATAAAAACTGCCACCACCTTTGTCTATACTAATAAATTTTGCATAACAAATTTTCAAAGGAGTTTATAATGGAAAAAAAAGTAAAGATTTCTAAGGAGTGGATTACAAAAAGCATTAAAGATTTTGTTGATAATTCTTCCCTTAACACCATGCAGGATGGCAGTGGGGAGCCGGCATGGGATCAAGTTTTAATTGGTTTTTCTTCCGGCGTTGATGAAATCTGGCAGCAGTATAAAGAATATGTAGGAGCTTTTCATTGGACACCTTGGGAAGTTTTTAATCAGCACTGCCCGGATGAAAATGTAAGTGCAGAGGAACTCACTGTTATTTCCTGGGTTCTGCCGCAACGCAAATTAGTCCGTAATGCAAATAAGCAGGAAAAAAAATATCCTTCGAAAGAATGGGCCAGAATCAGGGTATATGGTGAGGAGTTCAACATAGCGCTGAGACGTCATCTTGTAAAAAAAATTGAAGAGAAAGGGTATCCTGCTGTTGCTCCCATGCTTGTTCACAATTGGACTATTGTAAAATCAAAAAATTTTTCCTATGCCTCTTCCTGGTCTGAACGCCATGCCGCCTATGCTGCAGGCTTAGGGACATTTGGTTTATGTGACGGCCTTATAACCTCAAGAGGGAAAGCCATGAGAACAGGATCTATTGTGGCAAAAATATCCATCAAACCAACGCTTCGGCCTTATATCGACCATCACGCCTATTGTCTCTATTATACTGATAAGACCTGTGGTAAATGTATTAAGCGTTGCCCAGCCCATGCTATCACTGAAGACGGCCATGATAAAGAAAAATGCAGGCTTCACTTGGACAAATCCAGAAAATATGTAAAAAAAAACTATGGGTTTGAAGGATATGGATGCGGGTTGTGCCAGGTAAAAGTGCCCTGTGAATCAATAATACCTGTTAAAAAAGCGCGTGAAGCTTTAAAGCGAGGAGATCTACCCCCTTCCCCTTCCCCTATAGCCTGATTAAAGTGTTGAAGTGCATGCATTTAATTCAATTTTGCTAATGATTGGATCTGATACGTATTGAAAATTTTTACTTCCTGTCTACTCCGTACAGGGATGATTAATCATCACTTCAATCAAGC
>CAXMTQ010000087.1:2397-9115 GCA_964196205.1 uncultured Desulfobacula sp. | reverse complement strand
ATGACACAAATGCCCATTGCCAGGATATCGTTTGTATTTCCATGCTTATTCTTAAACTTAACCATCACATTACAAAAACAGGCCTTTAATGAATCCCACAAATCATCATCTGGATGTTCTGCCAGAAGCGGTGCTGGAATATTCAATTTACGCAACGGGTGACTGCTCTCACAAACAATATTGCCATTTAAATCAAATATCACCACTTTTGAACTTTGGGTGCCGACATCAACTCCCATTAAATACTTTTTGCTCATGAGTAAACCCTATAATTCAGTTTTGTTCGTTATGCCCCAATTTTAATTAATATCTGATTTGGATCAATCTATCATATTACCAGGATTCCATAATCCTTTGGGATCAACCTTTTGTTTAAGGCCTATCATCTTTTTGAGATGTTGTGGCAATGGGTTGGATTTGAACAAGTGTTTTTTTATTTTTCCAATCCCATGTTCTGTCACTACAGAACCCCCTTGTATACTGATTTCATCCGCCCATTTTTCAGTCAGTGCTTTTGCGTTTATATATTCATCGTAATTTTGTGGCAATATATTAACATGAAAAAGTCCATCAGCTGCATGCCCAAAAATTGCTGCCTTAAACCCGGTCATTTCCAGGTCCTTCAGGTACATTTCAACAAGATCGGTTAAAACATCTGTTTCTAGCTGCATATCTGTCCCAACTTTGCTGATCCGGGGGTCAATTAATCGTACCTTATCGATTAACCGGTTGACAGATTCAGGGGCTGCGTGACGAAACCTACGAATTTTTTCCATATCAATATCACTGCTGAACGCCCATGTGGTATCCAGGTCACAACCAAATGCTGTTGCTGTTTCCATTATACTTTGACAAAGGTTTTCAACACTATCAATGCTGTTACCATGAATTTCCAGATAGATGACGCTGCCAACCCCTTTGTCTATGTCTGGAATAACCTTTAACTGGGCATTCTCCTGTTTAAATTGCTGTATACACTCAAGCGCAGTTTGATCCATAAAGTCAATAGCCACAATCCTGCCCTCAGGTTCACTTTTTTGTTTCTTGACAAGCGCTTGACAAAATTTCAGTGATTGAAACTGGGAATCAAAAAAGAAAATCACCCCCCATATTTCAATGGGTCTGGGTTGAAGTTTCAGCTCGATCTCAGTTATCACCCCCAACATGCCTTCACTGCCTATATAAATGTCAATCAGATCTGGTTCCAATAAAGTGTGAATATCCCCTTTGGGATCTATCAATCGGATACTCTTAATATGTTGTCTGGCTGGACCATAGTGATGCCCGCAGATCCCCCGGGAATTATGAGCGGCAATACCACCGATGGATGCGCTATCTTCAGACGGGTCCACCGGCCAAAAATGTCGATCGACTTTTTTTAAGGCATCAAGTGCAATTAAAGAATCCTTATGCCACTGACTGGTATCAAATCGATTGTGATGCAGTTGATTGTTGAGTTCTATTAAGGTAGTTCCGGGCTGAACCTGAATTGAAAATATGCCTGACCGGTCCTGTTTCAGTCCCACAATATTGTTCATTTTTGAAAGATTCAATACATGTCCGCATGTGGGCACTGCGCCGCCGGTAATACCGGTTCTGCTGCCTTGTACCGTAATCGCTATTTGCTTTTCAACAAGCCTTTTGACAATCTGTTGTATCTCTGACTCGCTTCGTGGAAAGGAGATACTGTCAGCCTGGCCTGCCATTCTTGATTCATCATGCAGATAATCTATATACTGATCATCCAATGGCTTAATGAGACTGTCTGTTTTCCTGGCGTTCATCCTTTATTACCCTGATCTGCCATTCTTGTTTTTGTGCATTCAATCCAACCCTTTTTTAGTGTTAATCACTTTTTCCAGATGTCTGAGGACTTCAAGCTGGTCGTCAACAATTCCCACATCTGCAATCTTAAAAACAGGTGCCTTGCTGTCTGTATTGATGGCAATAATAAATTCACTGTTTTTTATCCCCACACTAAAAGCACCCGCCCCTGAAACTCCTGCTGCTATACAGAGTTTTGGCGTTAAAATTAAACCGGATGACCCCACAAGGCACTTCATTCCCACCCAACCTTTCATTACAACCGGTCGGCTGGCAGCAAGTTTGGCACCTAAAGAAGCCGCGATTCGGTTCAAGATCTCAATCGTTTCCCTGTTTTTTACCCCCTGCCCAACAGCCAGAACAATATCAGCATCTGCAAGTCCATTATCGGGTTGATCCAATGTGATTGATAACTCTTTTACCCAGTTGGGCTTCAATTGCTTCAATCCCTTTGGCTCTATTATTGGGCCTTTTTGCTGAATACTCTTCACAAGATCACCTGTAAGTCCGGCCACAGACAAACAATACGGGGAAACCTTTAAATTAAATTGAGCTGTCAGATTGTTCCCATAAGCCGGCCTTGTTACTTCAAGTGATGCCATGGATGGCTTGCAGTTTTCAACCTGTAAGCAGGAACTGCCATTGAGACGATAAGCCAGACGTGTTGCCAGTTCTTCTCCGAGACTGTCACTGGTAAATAACAGCAGGTCAATTGCTTCTTCTTTGTACATCTGTTTCAATAAAAACAAAAAAGATTCAGGCAGATGTGGATTTTCAACCCTGACAAGCTTGATACAGGATAGGGTACATGATATATCAGGAAATAAGTCTGGTTTCTTGTCCTGGTAAAACAACCAGAGTTCAACTTCAAAAATGGATGTTTTTAACTGATTAAGGAGCCGGTTCAACTCGCGAGTCTGCCGGGATAGTGAGCTGGATTGGGTATATAATACAATGGCGGTTTTCATCCCGGCAACCTTTGTTTGAGATATTGATCATAAAGAAGCTGTGCTTTTTCCCGGGCACTTTTAGCGTTAATAAAATCACAGTTTTGGTCGCTTTTTTCCTGCCAAAGACCTTCAAGAGTCTTATCTTTAAGGGTTAGCGCATTTGAATCCATACCCAGATCAGCCTGTGTGAAAACCGTAATTTTCTTGGTTTTTGCACCCAGTTTCTGCTTTAGTGTCGGCACCCTCAGACAAGGGGAATCAGGTGCATTACCGATCACCAACACCACTGGCAAAGTAATGGTTTGGGATAAAAAGGCCCCTTTTTTATAACTTGTCACCCTTAAGTGGTCCAAGTATCCTGAAAGATTAACATCAATCACATCCCTAATACAAGGCCATCTTAGGTGTTCAGCCACAAGTAACCCTGTCTGGCGATTATCGCCTACCCCACCGTGGGCTCCTGTAATAACAAGCTGTTGTCCCATTTGTTTTACATAGGCTGAAATCAATTCTGAGACAGATAAAGCATTAAAACGCAAATCCAAATCATTTTGACACGCTATTCTCACAGCCTTATCATACTGGAGGGCCAGCAAGTGCTTTAAAAAAAGATCAGCACCTTGATTATCAATTGTTAAAGCAGTTGACTCTACAGGATTGTTAACACCTTGTTGCTGATCAGATATTTTTAATGCTATTTCCAAGGCGCTTTCGTCAAAACAGTTGAAAACTTGTTTCACATAACGGATATCAACGAAATTTTGGTCGTCCACTTTCCAATCCTGGCCGGAAAGCATATCGTATTCAGGAATTGTTTTAAAACAAACTGCGATTTTCATTATTCCACCGGAAAAATGGTGCCTGTATTCATTATCCCATTGGGATCAAAGACATCCTTTAATCCTTTCAGTATATAATAAGCTGAGCCGTGCTCTTGTTTTGTCCAGGGGGCACGGTATTTACCAATTCCATGGTGGTGCACCATTGAACCCCCGGCTTTTAACGTTTCTTCTACAATCAGGGCATTAATCGGAATATGATATTTATTGATTTCTTCTTCAGGTTTGCAGTCCACAACGTTATAGTCATAAACAAAATACATGTTCGTCCCGGTTTGGTAGCTGTGTGATGAATGACCCCCCAGCATGGTCAGGTCATCTATATGAGGGAAGTCTTTTCTAATCCGTTTGATGGCATTTTCATAAATCATGTTGATACTATCCCAGTTAGCCGAAATTTCAGTAGTAAATCCCATATTAAGAGTCTTGAGTATCAGTTCGCGCTCCTGGGCAATTTTCTCCGGCCCCCAGTTTAAATGATTAAACCAGTTTTCAATGACCTGGGTATCAATTTTATTACAGGCAGGATATTGGCCAACAGTATCTTCTATGCCGCCACTTATTGCCTTTGCAATTCGAGCAGGGCCTTCGGCCATAAAAACAAGTACACACTTGCCATCGGCAAATTGGTTAAATCCATGCTGTGTGCCGTCTTGGGCATCATAAAGTCTTGCAATGGAAGGCCTGTATCCTGATGTCATCACATCACGCAAAATTTCAAAGCCGGTTTTCATATGATCTATAGAAAAGGCATGGAACTGATTATTTTCTGGTTCGTATTTATATATTTTAACTGTTACTTCGGTGATATAGCAAAGCGCCCCCTCATTGCCGATAATCACGTGACGGATATCCGGCCCGCATGATCTGCGGGGCACATTTTTAATTCGGGTAATCTCACCATTGGGAAAAACCGCTTCCAGACCAATTACCATATCTTCAATACCGCCGTAAAGGGTTGAAAACTGGCCGATACTGCGGGTTGCCACCAATCCTCCCATCTGTGCCAATGGTTTGGATTGTGGTGAATGGCCCATGGTATACCCCTGTTCGCGAAGCTGATCCTCCAGTGTTTCCAGGATAACACCGCACTGGGCAGTTGCAAGCATATTGTAAGGATCGATTTTGACAATCTGATTCATATTGGAACCGTCTAAAACAACAGAATTTTCAACAACTGTTTCCAGGCCGCCTTCAGTTGCCGATCCACCGGTTCGAGGAACACAGTTTATTTTATTTGCATTTAAAAATTTTAAAACATCAGCCACTTGACCCGTATTTTTGAGCTGAACCACTGCAGCTGGTATGGGAAGTGAATAGATGCCAAAAAGAGTTTCAAACTTTCTATACCGGTCATGGCTGTTTTCTTTTAATACCTGCTCATCTGTAATGACCTGTTCTGACCCCACAATTTTCTTTAACTGATCTACAATGGTTTCTTTGTTTAATGCCACGATGATCGTTCCTTATTATTTTTTTAATTTTACCTTTAAAATCGCTTTTTGGTATTTAAATTCTTATCTGAACCAATCTAACGAACAAGATACCCGCCATCAACAACAAGCAGATGACCGTTCACATAATCCGATGCCTGGCTGGCCAAAAAAACAACTGCTCCCATTAAATCCTGGGGATCTCCCCATCGGTTGGCCGGGATATGGTCCAAAACCCTCTTATTGGATTCTGGATTCTTTCTGGTTTCTTCAGTTATTTTAGTGGCATAATACCCGGGAGCAATCCCATTTACCTGGATATTGTATTGTCCCAGTTCATCACAATAGGCTTTCGTCAACCCTGCCAGTGCATGTTTGGTTGCGGAATATGCAGGAGACCATCGTCCCCCCAGATAAGAAAAGAGGGAGCATATATTGATTATTTTTCCACTTTTCTGGGGAACCATTATTTTTGCAGATTCACGGCTGAGTTCAAATGCAGCTGTTAAATTTACATCAATCATTGGGTCCCAGTCGTTTCGGTCGAACTCAAGCACTGAATTTACCTTGCAAATTCCTGCATTGTTGACCAGGATATCGACACTGCCAAATTTGCTTTGACATTCATCAATAATTTTTTTTGGTGCACCATCTTCTGTAATATCAATCTGAAGACGTTGGGCTTTAACACCCTGCTTTTCGATAAATGCCTTGGTTTCACCCTCATCTTTGATAATACTTGGGATAAAAAGACTGGCGCCTGCTTTTGCCAGGCCCATTGAAAAAGCCAAACCCAGACCACTGTTTCCACCGGTGACAATGGCTGTTTTTCCCTTTAACGAAAAAAAGTCCATGGAAAAATTATCAATCATCTCCATATCTGACTCCACCAAAATAAGTTAGCACCCTATCACCTGAAACACTACGCCTTTTTATCTATTATCTGTATCAAAAGGTTAACCCAAAAAGCAAGCTTCTTAACATATCTTAGGTTCTATTGGTCACTATTTTTAATATCGCGGAAATCCTCTATATAATCATATTCCATTCTTTCTTTCGTATTTTCACCAATGATGTCAACGTGGTGAAGAATTATTAATTCTTCTTTTATATCTGATCCTTTAATCTGATTAATGCCGGAGGGTGCCCATATGCCAGAGCATCCGCAGAAATTTAGTCCGTCAATACTGTGTGATCCAACAGCATTTGCCGCCATGACCCATACCTGATTTTGAAGGGCGATGGCAGGTATAATCATGTCCCATTGACGTTGATAATAAAAGGATTCACTTATGTTAAGCCCCTTGTATTCTCTTTCCCCCTGTTTTCGCCAGACTGCATTTACAATAAGGGCATCTGCTCCTTTTTCATAAACAAGATTTTGAGCAAATTGTGGGAAGCAGATATCATAACAGGTCAGAAAACCAAAATTCCCCCATTGGGTTTCCAACACAAGGTAATCATTTTTCCCAGACGTAACATAGGGTTTTTCAAACCCGGGTATAAATGTTTTTCGATATGACCTCTCTTTTTCAAAATAACGCCGTGTGTGATCAAGAACAATGCTGGTATTAAAATATTTTCCAGGCACTCTGCTATTAATTAACAAACCATTCAGTACAATATATTTTAAGGTGTCATTTATATACGATTCTATAATATCATTAAACCA
>CAXMTQ010000087.1:0-2387 GCA_964196205.1 uncultured Desulfobacula sp. | reverse complement strand
TTCATATGATCCATGCATGCTGTTTCCATATAGGGTCTGCAATTATTTTCCGGCTCCCAAAAATATCCGGATAGGCAGTATTCAGGGAAAATCACCAAATTAACCCTTGCCCTTGAAAAATAGTCCAATGCCTTGATAATTTTCTGTTTATTATTTTCCAAATCTCCGGCCATTGAATTTATATTGGCAATTCCTATGGAAATATTTACCGGATGAGTTGAAAAAAAAGCTTCTTGAACCATAGATCTACTTTTAATCTCCTTTATGGATAACGCATAAATCAATGAGAATATCCATTTGCTCTTGTTTATCAAAATTCCAGATAAGTTTCACTAATGATTTTGCAGTTGTTCGTCCCATAATATCTGTTGTCAGCCATAAAAACTTATTTTCCAATTCCTGATCTGTGGGAAATGTTGTGTGTGGGTCCCATCTGGCTGACATAACCCCTGAGAACAATTTTGTCCCTGTCATGGTTGTGATCGCCACCTCTGACTGGGCTTTATCTGGAAACTCTTTTTGAAACCGTTCCTGGGCCTCAATCCGAATCTTATCCATGACCTTTTTGATATCTTTATCAAATAGTCGTGGGGGGAGGACCTGTTTGGGTCCTACCTCGCCGTCCAGTAGAGCTGCGGCAATTGGAAATGCGATATTGTACTGTGCTTCTTCTGTATTTTGAGGATAGGATGTGCTTAAGGCGGCGGACTCTTCAAATGTAAATACCTTGATTTGTTTTATGTCTTCTATACCAAGGTGGTTTTCTGTAATGATTTTCAGGGCACCATCCACTCCGGGCTGGGCCCAGCGGCAGGCACAATAAGGTTTAAAATAAAGGCTCATTATTTCATAGGTTTGGCCCAGAGAATTGATCCAATTCTGGTTTGGAGAATCATCAAAAATCGGATTTATGCCTGCAAAGCCTTTATCAGCCATCAGGGCAGACATCATACCCACCATACACCCCCAGCCAATACTGTCTTTTCCCATGTTCGGCTTTTGTATGCCCTTCATCATGGGAGCAATGGGTGCATGGTATTCTGCAGCACCCATTGCTTGAAAAAGGGATTGCCGGGTCAAACCAAGAAGCTTGCCTGCGGCAGCAGCCCCACCAATGGCTCCCCAGCTTCCTGAAGAATGGTAGGTCTGATAGGTCGCATGCCGAATTAATCCAGCCCGGATGGCCACTTCATAACCTATAACCATGGCTGTTAGAAATTCTTTCCCTGTAATATGGGAAGTCATTTCTGCAGCAGCCAGTGCCACCGGCAGGATGCAGGCACCTGGATGACCTTTTATGCTTCGATAGCCATCATCTATATCCAGGGCATTAGCTGCAAAACCATTGACAAGGGCTGCTCCGGATGCCGAAGTTTTGCATCCATTTACCAGTATGGTGGCATCGTCGCCCTGAAATTGTCCTTTTGCAAAAGAATTCATCAAACCTGCAACAGGGGTCTTTTGTCCTGCTATCAAAGCACCCAATGTGTCTATCAAACATCTTTTGGATTGATGTTGAACCTCTTTTGCTAATTGGTCCCAACCGGTTTGCTCGATAAAATCTATTGTGTATGCATTGTTTTCCATGAATTATCCCTGGCAGTCTGTTAGCTGATTTTTTTTAATAATTAAATAAAATGTCATTTTCCAGGTAGGCTTGTTCAAGTTTTTTCTGGTGTTGTTTTATATCCTTGCCCATATCTGCTGCCAGGGAGTGTACCAGATAATTGATCAGGCTGATCAGAGAAGCAGGGTTCCCCAGGAAAGGAATCGTTTTCAGCGGTGCAATAAGAACATGGTCACTGAACTGTACCAGAGGGCATGATGAACTGTCTGTCAGCAATATCAGTTTCAGTTTGTGTCGCTTTGCAAGCTTTCCCATTTTAATTAATTCATTGGGATATCTTGAAGTTGCAATAATGACTACAACAGAATTTTGAGAAGCAAAAATCAAACGGTCAATGGTTGTTCTGTCACTTCCTTTAAAAATATTTACATTTTTCCTGATTTTTGCCATGGCCCAGCCCAGGTAAAATGCAGGAGCATAGGAAAGTCTTGACCCGATAACATATACGGCCTCTGATTTTTTCAGGATTTTTTTTATTTTTTTTACCTCTGATAAATTAATACTTTTACCCATGGCCCTGATATTTTCAATGTCCTGGTTGGTTATCATTTCAAGCACAGCATCTTCGTTTCGTACAACAGGGTTGATGAGTCTGCTCCTGTCAATCAGGGTGAGTTCAATATCAATGTGCGATCTTAAAGCTTTGATAAATAATGCATAGCTGGCATACTCCAACTGCCGGACAAATCTTACCACAGTAGCTTCACTGGCATTAACGGCAGCAGCAAGTTTTCTTGTTGTCATAAAGACAGCTTTATCT
>CAXMTQ010000086.1:0-9125 GCA_964196205.1 uncultured Desulfobacula sp. | reverse complement strand
ATGGATAACATTTGAAACAATTTGTGTTAGTATTTCTAATTTTTAATGAAATGTTTCTTGACGCTTGACGTAACTTGTCACTATCATGAATCCATGGTAAAAGTTGAATAATATTTAAACTGGCAAACCATGGGATGTTTTGAGGAGGAAAATTTTGAAACAGATCATTAACATTAGTCTTGGACCTGAAAATGAAGATTATCAGATTAAAACACAATTTTCAGGTAAAAAATTTTCAATAAAGCGGTTTGGGACAGATAATAACCTTGAGCATGCTGAAGATCTTCTGCTCAAATGGAATAAAAAAGCAGATGTCCTCTGCATAAGCGGAATTAAATATCCATCAACTTTTGGAAAAGGTGATGTAACAGACCGGAAAACCAGAGAACTTCTTGATCTGTGCCAGCGGTTACAAACATTGGTTGCCACCGGAGAAACTCTCTACAGAGTAAGCCAGGAGTGGAGCCTGCGCCATATTCAGTTCCAATTGGGAGACAGCTATTTTACCAATGCCAGGGTTTTCTTTTTTTCAGGAATGACAAGCTCTACTATTGCATCGGTCATGTCAGAATATACCGATAATATGGTTTTTGCAGACCCTATTCTTGAAGACGGTATTCCAAAATTATTAAAATCCATGAATGAGCTTAAGCTTTATGCGCAAAAAGCCCATGGATTTTTAAAGAAAATTCCTGTGGGCAGGCTTGTTTCAAAGAAAAAACAGGTCCATTCGTTGAATATATCTTTGATAAAAAAAGCAGTTGAAAAAGCAACTGTCCTGGTTGTTCCCCATGAGAATTTTTTTGAATACCTTGAGATTTTTTCAGGCCGGGAGCTTGCAGGAAAAACAATCATCACCACCACTGCCTATGATGACAGAGTCGAATTCTTAACTGATATGGAAGTGAGTATGATTATTGACACCACACCCAAACTCATTGACAGGGTAGTGGAAGGAGTTATCATTGAGGCATTGATGCTTGCAGCAACGGATATTTCAAAAAGCAGCAAAGAAGATCTCCTGGAAATTATCAGTGAGCAGAGACTTGACCCCACTATTATTTATCCATTTGAGCCCGATAAACGTGTGAACCGGTTTGCCTATCTTATCTACCCTCTCTCCAGAGAGTATTTGAAAAAAATTAAGGCTGTGGAGATACTGTCTGAGATCTCTCCTGCCTCTCTAAAAACTGTTGAAAAGGCAATGGCCTATACTCCCCCCTTTATCTATTCAAAAATCAGCGGCATAAAATCCAAAACAGGTGTGGAAGCTGAAGGGTGGCTGATTTCCCTTGGTGAAACCCCTGAACAGATGCAGGCTCATCCACCTGAATTCACAGGCAAAAAGATATTAAAAGCAGCTATTAAGGCAAAAAAACTCGGTGCCCAGGTAATGGGACTTGCCATGCTTTCCAAATCCCTGCATAAAGCAAGTATTGATGTGGGCAAACATGCTGCTCTCCCAATTACCACGGGCAATAGTTATACTGCATCAACTGCATTGTGGGCAACAGCAGAAGCAGTAAGACAGATGGGCTTAACCACATTGAAAAAAAGAAAAATCCTCAAGGCAAAAGCTATGGTGATCGGAGCCACAGGCGATGTCGGTTCCATCTGTTCCCACCTGGTTGCGACAGCTTTTGAGGAGGTGATCCTGGTCAGCAGGAATATGGCAAAACTACTGACACTTCAAGATATAATTAAAACAGAAAAACCAGGAGTTAAAGTAGTTGTTGCAACAAGGGCAGAGAGATATCTTGAATCCATGGATGTGATTGTCATGGCAAGTTCAAATGCAAAAGAGAGTGTTGATATCATGCGTGTTAAACCCGGCTGTGTTATTACTGATATAACAAGGCCCATGATTTTTACTTCAAAGGAAGTTGCAAAACGTCAGGATGTTCTGGTAATCACTGGTGGTGAAATCCTTCTGCCTGGAAATAATATTGAAATGAAAGATATTGACCTGCCGAAAAACATTGTGTATGCAGGTCTTGCAGAAACAATTATTCTGTCCCTTGAAGGAAGATTTGAACAATTTTCGCAGGGCAGTAAAACCCAGTGGGACAAAGTAAAAGAGATTTATAAACTCGGGCTTAAACATGGTATGAAGCTTGCCTCTATTTCAGGAGTTGATGGGGTTTTAAGTTCTGAAGATATTATAAGGGTAAGGGATAATGCTTTAAAACAGATAAAAAGAGATGCAGCCGCCCAATGAATATAGCTTTAAAAGCAAAAAAGATAAGAAAAAATATAATCCGTACTGTGGTCAATGATGTCCCAACTCATCTGATGAACAAGGGATATAATACCTATAGCAGGATATATAAGGGGCAGCTGAGTCTGGGCCTTCCTGTTGCTCCTGAATTGATTATAAGCCAGGAGCAGATTGTTTTAAATGCCATAGGCAAGCTTGCATTGACTATATATCATACTGTTTTGAAAATCACCCATGATATAATTCCACGGGAAGAGATTAAAAAAATTCTTAAAGATGAGCTGGAGCAAAACAATATCCGCCTTACAGAGAAGCTGATTTTGTTGTCAGAGAGAGAGCTTGAACATATTGTTGTTAATAGATTGAATATTGACAAACAATTCCTGTCGGGAATAGAAAAAGAAGCATTGCAAAGACATATTTTAATAGAGAATCTTAAAGATTCCTGTATTCCAGCATATTTTGAAAGTGAAGTTGATGAGCAGGAACACAATGGCAGGGGTGATTATGAAACAGTTTATTACCAGGATTTTACAAGGGAAGGAAAGGAGATAAAATTTCGGCGGCTGGTTAGCATGGAAGCTGTCACAGCAGGTGATAATAATCCTTCAATTGTTCTGGTACCAGGCTTTGCAAACCATTCAGAATGTTTTAATCTATCCAATAATTATTCCATTGCAAAGGATCTGGCAGACAGGGGCAGATGGATATATCTGTTTGATCCCAGGGGTATGGGAGTAAACAGCGGCAGGCATGACCCCTATTACACCGTGGATACCCTTATTGACCATGATCTGCCCACTGTACTGGATTTTACTTTTCAGCGCAGTGCCGGCAAACCATCTATTATCATGGGGCACAGTATGGGAGGGATGGTTTGTGAAAATATGGTGTTGAACTTTGGGTTAAGGCTTGGATTTAATAAAATCAAGCTGCCAGATGAAAACAAAAAAGCCCTTGATGCAGTTCTTGTTTCTGAAGATAAGGCAAAAGAGTCTCTTTCAATGGTCAAAGGTATCATATCCCTTGGATCACCAAAATGTTTTGATAAAAAATCCCATCTCTTTTTCCCTTCTGCTCTCTGGCTTAATCATTTTTCTAGGATTTTTAAACTCTCTGAAGTGCCTGTGAGACAACTGTCAGGTCTTATGACACAGCTTCCTGTTTTAAAAACAGTTACAAGATTTGTATATAATAATAATATAGGGGATCTAAATTTTTTAATCTCTCCTGAAAACCATAAAGATGATAAATATTTTATAGAGAAGTATTTTAAAAGAGCAACTGAATCCATTCCTTTGGGCTTAGGGTTCCAGTTTCTCAAAGCAGTTTACGACGGGAATGGTTTTAAAAGAATGGATCAAACCTCTCTGAACTATTCAAATCATCTCTCTTTTTTCCCTGAATCAATTCCTCTGTTTCATTTCTGGGGGGCAAAAGACTCTCTTGCTTCCCTGAAAAATATGAGATACAGCAAATTTTATCCCCATAAAATTAAAAGAGTTTATCACCTTGAAACTATACAGGATTTAAAAAGAGTTGAGATTTTATCGGAACCCAGCCAGGTTATTGATTTTGTAATTGAAGGGGCAAATCACCTTGATCTGCTTTATGGGAACAAGGCCAGGGATATTGTACACCCTGTTATTGAAAAAATCATTGATGCGGTCTGGTCGGACTGGTCATATAATAGAAGTTCACAAAAAAAATGTTAAGTTTAAAAGATCTGGGTATTGTTGGGCGGACCTATCGAAATATAAATCGATACCGCCAGATATTGACCATCCTTTTTAAATATGGATTTGGCAATACTATTGATTTGTTGAAAATTGATCAATACCTTGAAATCGGCTTGAAAATGATTTCCAGAACCCGTAAGGAGCGTGTTGAAAAACTCTCTCCAGCAGAACGGGTCAGACTCCTTTTTGAAGAGCTTGGCCCCACTTTTATCAAATTTGGCCAGATCCTTTCAACAAGGCCGGATCTTATTCCTCTGCACTATATTTTTGAACTTGAAAAACTCCAGGACAGTGTTCCGGTTTTCTCTTTTAAAGAGGTTGAACAAATTATATCTGATGAGTTTGGATCTGATGAACAACTGTTTGAATTTATAGGGGAAGAGCCTCTGGCTTCAGCTTCCCTTGGTCAGGTTCACCTGGCAAAATTAAAAAACGGTAAACAAGCAGCTGTGAAAATTCAGCGCCCCGGTATTAGAAAGCTTATCAAGGTTGATCTTGAGATTATGAACCATATGGCCACTTTAATGGAGCGTCACATTGAAGATCTCTCTTTTTTCCAGCCAATAAAAATTGTAGAGGAGTTTGCTGCAACGATTGAACGGGAACTTGATTACACCCTGGAAGCCTCCAATATGGAGAGAGTTGCAAGGCAGTTTGTATTTGATCAGAATATCTATATTCCAAAGGTTTTTCTGGATTACTCAACTTCAAAAGTTTTAACAATGGAATATATCCAGGGAATTAAAATTTCTAAGATTGAAAAACTTAATGCCCAGGGCATGGACAGAAAATTGTTGACCATCCATGGGGCAGATATGGTTTTAACCCAGGTTTTTGAACATGGTTTTTTCCATGCAGATCTTCATCCAGGCAATATGTTTGTTCTTCCCGATAATGTACTTTGCCCTGTTGATTACGGTATGATGGGGTTTATTGATCTTAAAGCCAGGCATAGTTTTATTGATCTGCTTGCAAGTGTTGTTACCAAGAATTCTGCCCAGGCCTGCAGGTTCCTGCTGGAACTTACAGAATACGATGAAGAACCTGACATGCGGCTGCTTGAAAGAGATCTTGCTGATTTTATTGGACAGTATCTCACAAAATCACTGAAAAATATCCATATGGGAAGGCTTTTACAGGATCTTTTAAAGATTATACTAAGGCATAAACTTCGGCTCTACCCGGATACGTTCTTAATGATGAAATCCTTTGCTGCCCTGGAAGGAATGGCACATACTCTTGATCCTGATTTTGATATGGTAGGCCATGCAGCTCCATTTATAAAAAAGATCAAAATGGCGCGCATATCGCCGAAAAAAATTGCCGAAGACCTTGGCAGGGTAGGCTTAGAGTCTCTTGAATTTCTTCAGGAAGTACCCAATGAATCCCTGACCATTATCCGGCAGATCCGAAAGGGCAAGTTTGTTCTGGGATTTAATATTCAAAAACTTGATAAAATACTTGCTGCCCATGTAAATTCATATACCAAACTCTCTTTTTCCATCATCATTGCAGCTCTGATCATTGGATCTTCTATGCTATTGAGTTTTAAAGTTCCACCCCAGATGTTTGGGCTTTCGATTTTAGGCATTGGCGGTTTTGTTTTTTCAGTGCTTTTGGTCCTCTGGTTGTTTGTCAGAACAAAGGAGTAATCTCGACAGGCTGTTACAAGAACCTAGCGACAAGGGTTTAGGTTTTTATATAATACCCAGTTTTTATAGTAATTATTCCGATACAATCATTGATTCTCCAGATATGAGAGTGAGAATTCATAATCTATATCCTGGTTAGTCTGGGTATCTTCTTTAATCAATTTTAATATTTTGCCTCTGATCAGTGGTATACTTACTTTTAACATTAAAATATAAAATCATTCACTCATTATCAATTATTTTAAGCATCTGTGCAACAATATCACTTACATTTGTTTTTTCAAGCGACATCAGAGCCTGGATAATAAAGCCATCAATCACGGCAACTAAAAATTTTGCTTTTATTTTAATTTCAGGGTCAGTTTTTGACATCTTTTCATAGGCATTATCCACCATGGCAAACCATAGAGAATAGGTATCCTGAAAACGCTTTTTCAAAGCTTCATTGCCTGCTAGAGCCTCCTTGATCAAGTATAAATGAAGTCGGCTCCTGGTTTCAGATGACAAAAGTGAATCAAAAAGAAGTGTTAAAAGTTCTTGCCAGGACACACCATTTCCGGATTCCTCAATCATTGAGAAGATATCCCCTGTAAGCCTGTCCATATGCACATCTGTTATATCAAAGATGAGATCGTTTTTTGTGGAATAATAATAATATAATGTGCCTTTGCTTATATCGGCTTTTTTTGCAATCTCTGCCAGGGTGGTTTTATCAACACCTTGGCTGCTGATAAGTTCCTTGGCTGCTTCAATAATAATTTTGCGGATGTCCACACCACATCCTGATCTTGTCTTGGCCAAAATTCTGCCTCCCGGTTATATTTTTTTAATGGATAGGACGTCTGTACCTGATAAAACTTAAGTAGTCACCTGTTTTTATTTTATGGAAAAAGAAGGTGGGCCAGTTTATTTAGCTTCAGCTTTTCAAGAATTTCTTTCCGGGGTATTCCATTCTTATTAAATCCTCTCATTTTGTAAAATTCATTCAACATAAGATCCATATCTGGAACGCTTCCCATGGTTGGTCCCTCTTTCATAGGAGTCATCAGGCGTTCAGGAAGCTTGTCATCCACAGCTTTGGCACCAAAAAGGTTTGAGAGTCCCCGTTTCATATACCAAAGCCGCTTGCCGATTTCTAAAACTTGTGGAATTGTATAATCAGAACCGGTTACATAATTTACCATGTTGATTGCATGTGTTGCATTCAATGGGAATCCCCCCAGATTACAGAATATGGCACAGTTGGAAAAAAACATACCATAATCCTGGCATACAACATTAAGCTTTGCACGACCTTCACTGCCTTGGGGTAAATCTTCAGCCAGTTCCGGAATGTCAGAAATAAACATGGATCCACCTTCAACTTCAAAAGTCAGGCTTGCCTCGTGGCATGCTCCTCTGGGGGAAACTCCATAGGCCAGTCCAAAACCATGAGCATTTCTCGGATCATGCATGGGAGCTTCAAGTCCCTTGACGGTAGTCAAAAATCTGGAAGCTTTATCTTCGCCGATATGCTTTGCCGCTATTGCACTCCCTTCCGCAAGAATAGCTCCAAAGCCCTCTTTTTTTCCAATTTTTTCAGCCATTGCAACAATAGCTTTTGAATTTCCCCATGTAAGGGAGAGACCATCAGTATCTTTTTCTTTTAGCAAACCATTTTCAAAACAATCTATGGCAAATGCAATTGTTGAACCGCACGAGATTGTATCCATCCCAAAACGATTGCAGATTTCATTTGCTTTGGCAACAGATTCAATACTTGAATTCAGGCACATGGTTCCAAAAGTGGCGATGGTTTCATATTCCGGGCCCGGACCCTTTTCCATTTTAAATGGTCCATCTTTAACTTCAGCCTCTTTTTTACAGGCCACACCGCATCCAAAGCAGGTTTTGCTTCCTGCAAAAATTTTCTCCTCAATGGTGGCAGGACCAAGCTCATCAATGAGTTCCCAATCTGACATCTGCCAATTTTTAATAGGAATATCTCCCATAAGAATCCCGACATCCATATGGCTGGCTGTTCCGGAAGAGCTGATAGCACTGATGCCAATACTCTCCTGATATACTTGTTTTAGTTCCGCACGAAGGGCTTTTAATTTTTTTGGCCGGGCAACTGAAAGTTTACTTGATCCTGTTGCATAAATCGCCTTGAGTTTTTTAGCGCCCCAAACTGCCCCAAGACCTGTTCGGCCGGCAACATGCCCCTTGTTGTTGACAATAGAAGCAAATCGAACAAGTTTTTCACCGGCAGGGCCGATTGCCAGTACCTGACCCGATTTTTTAGATTCATCTTTCAGGTCTTTTAACATGGTATCATTTACAGTATAGATATCTTTACCCCAGTATTTACCGGCATCCCGCAATTCAACCTGATCATCATTAATATAGATATAGACTGGCTTAGCAGACTCTCCTGTGATGGCTATACCGTCATACCCTGCAAACTTCAGTGTTGCTCCAAAAAAACCACCAACATTAGCATCACCCCAAAATCCAGTAAGAGGGGATTTTGCACCTACTGTCCACCTGGCTACCCCATTCATCTTCATCCCGGTCAAGGGGCCTGTCATGACTACAAATGGGTTATCGCCTGACAATGCATCAAAATCGGGTTTATCCTGAATAAGATCAAGAAAAATTCTTGTTCCAAAGCCCAACCCACCAATATACTCCTTTGCAAACTCGGGATCCAGTGGTTTTGCTTCAATTTTGCCTGAAGTTAAATCTATATATAAAATCTTTCCTGCATAGCCGTCCATATCAATTCTCTCCATTTGAATTTAATGAATATTGTATTGCCCAAACCCGTTCTCATCCAGGTATTTCGGATACATTGCATAGGAGGGTTTTATTGCCGGCAAAAGTTTTAGTATTTTGGGAACAGGACCCTTGGCAACCATCTGGCGGCGTGCTAATGCCATAGTTAGGTTCACTTTTCCGTACCAGAATTTATGGGCAATATCAGTTTTCATTTTCATTTCAACAATAGCTTTGGTCTCTGTATCCCCGGGTCTGACATCTATTTTATCACCAGAGCAGTCAATTACCAGTACACAATCTGGATCAGTATAATTAAACCGGATAATCAAATCTGATTTAAGCAGCTTGTCTGCTATCAGAGGTGTGTCACCAAGAAGGTTAAAAAACCCGCCAAGTACGTCTTTAAATTTTTTACCACTTTCAAAAACAGCCATTTTTCTCTCCTCATTATTTTATATTTAAATAATTTGTCAAAAGTAACAAATTGTTTTCATACTTTGTTGTGGTCAAGACCAATACTTGACCATACAGGTTGTCAGGATTATGAAATTATATAGATGTGAAAGAGCAACATCTAATATGCATTTTTTATATGAACCAGAATCTCTTCTGCAACAACTTCGCGCGGGTTATAAATTGAAGTACCATCTTCAACAGCTGCATTTGCAATTTTTAAAAGCTGATCTTCAGATACTCCTACATCCCTGAGCCTTAAAGGCAATGCATCCAGTCTGTTCAACCGGGTTGTCAGGTTTT
>CAXMTQ010000085.1:0-9150 GCA_964196205.1 uncultured Desulfobacula sp. | reverse complement strand
ATCGGGTATGAATGAGACCACAGCGGCAAACATGGTCCGTTTCCGTAATGAAAATGGCCCGTTTAAATCAAGGCGTGCATTTTTAAGCATACCGAGATTCGGACCAAAGGCATTTGAACAGGCTGCGGGGTTTTTAAGAATTCACAATGCAGTAAATCCTCTGGACAGAAGTGGTATTCATCCTGAATCCTACAAGGTGGTTGAGAAGATTGCAGGTGATGTGGGTATTGGTATTGAAGACCTGATGCTGAATGCTGAAAAAGTCAGTAAAATTGATCTGAATCAATATGTTACAGATACTGTTGGTATCCCAACTTTGAAAGATATTGTCAAAGAACTGGTGAATCCAGGGCGTGATCCCCGGGAAAAATTTCAATCTTTTTCATTTGACGATACCATACATGATATAAAGGATCTTGTATCGGGAATGGTGGTACCTGGAATTGTGACAAATGTTACCGCTTTTGGCGCCTTTGTTGATATCGGCGTCCACCAGGACGGCCTTGTTCATATCAGTCAGATGGCAGACCGTTTTGTCAAAGACCCCAATGAAATAGTTACTGTCCGGCAGGCGGTAGTTGTAACCGTCTTTGAGGTGGATGTGAAAAGAGAGAGGATTTCTCTTTCAATGAAGAAAAACAGATGACATGGAAACAGCCCCTTTTTGAAAGACATATGGGGGAATGGGGATATTATCAACCCTCTGTTCCTCTGATGCGACGCAAAACAAATTATTTATTCACTGTAAAGACAATTTATATAGTTGACTAATCAACTATTAGCAAGAATTCAAAACCCGCATAACTTCTATAACTACCACTTCTTATTGTTTAATTTGCGTGTTTTTTTTAAACAAAAATAATTTTTTACTTGACAGAGCAATCAGAGTATCGCTATTTAATAGTTATGAAATAGATACAATATCATGAGTTTGTTTCATATAGGTCAGCTTATTTTTTACAAAGGAGAGTCTTGTATGTCTTTTAACAAATTTTTTAAGCATGAAGGACCGTGGTCAGATGCAAATGATCCCCTGATGTGTACTAATACAGGAGACTGGAGAAGCAGACGTCCTGTTGTTGACAAGGACAAATGCATTTTCTGCGGTTTTTGTGCAATCTATTGTCCCATTCAGGTGATGGAGATGGTTGAAAGCTCTCATTTTACTCCGGACCTTGGTTTTTGTAAGGGGTGTGGGATCTGTGCCAAAGAGTGTCCCAAAAAAGCAATTACCATGGTAGACGAGGGGGATTTCTAAAATGGATACAAAAGTAAAACCAAAATCACAGATCCAGGTTATAACAGGAAATGCAGCAGCAGCTATCGGGGCAAAACTTGTTCGTCCTGATGTGGTGGCTGCATACCCCATCACTCCACAGACCGAGATCATAGAAAAGATTTCCCAATTCCATGCAGACGGAGAAATGGATTGTGAACTGATCACTGTTGAGGGTGAGAATTCAGCAATGAATGCTGTTATGGCAGCGTCTCTTGCAGGTGGAAGAGTATTTACAGCCACCTCTTCATGGGGTCTTGTTTTCATGTATGATGCAGTCCTTGCCACAGCAGGGGCAAGAGCTCCTGTAGTCATGGTTAATGTAAACCGTGAAACTCCTGGAATTATTGCTGTCTCTTCAGGGCAGCAGGATATGATTTCCACAAGGGATGCAGGCTGGATTTTTCTTATTGCAGAAGACTGCCAGGAGGTCATAGATCTTGTTATTCAGGCTTATCGGCTTGCTGAAGATTATGATATCCAGGTGCCGGTGATGGTTCATTATGACGGGTTCTATCTCTCCTATCTCTCCGAGGGTGTAGATATCCCTTTTCAAGAAGATGTGGATAAATTTCTCTCTGTGTTAAAAGATCAGCCGGAGAGAGCTAAACTTACACCTGGCGGGAAACTTGGCTGTGGTTCCCATGGAATTCTTGGTGGCTATCTTGAACTTCGATATAAGCATGTTTCAGCCATGGAGAGATCCAAGGCCAAATTTGAACAGATTGACAAAGAGTTTGAGGATATTTTCGGCAGAAGTTACGGTGGTCAGATTGAAGAGTACCGCATGGATGATGCAGATGTAGTCCTTGTGGGATCCGGATCCATGTGCGGCACCATTAAAACAGTTATTGATGAGAAGAGAAATCAGGGTATTAAGGTTGGTCTTTTAAAGATACGAATGTACAGGCCATTTCCTTCAGAGGTAATGGTTAAGGCTCTTAAGGGTAAAAAAGCAATCGGTGTTGTGGACAGAAGTCTTAATTTTGGATTTAAAGGCGGTCCCATTTATACTGAGTTAAAAGCCTTTGAGACAAAGCTTGAGGGCGCCAGAATGGTAAGTTTTATTGACGGTATTGCAAATACAGATATCACAACCGCCAATGTCGGCCAGATGATTGACACAACCTGTGATCTTGCTGCGGGCAAAGATGTCCGTGAAGTCACATGGGTTTCATATCCTGAAGCTCAGAAAGATGGAGGACTTTAATATGACACAAAAAAAGAAGGGTAAACTCACCAAAGTCCTGGATTATTTCAAACATGATGATCCTTTTTCAAAAGGTGTTGCATTCTGCCCCGGCTGCGGTCTTGAACTTTTGATAAGATTGATCCCAAAAATTCTGGGCAATGATATTGTAATTACAGGTACTCCTTCATGCTCTGCTCCTGTACTCCTTGGGCAGAATAAACAGTCATGGCATACACTCTCCTATTTTGGAACTTTGATGACCGGAGCTGCCGCAAATGCCACAGGCCTTGCCAGATATTATAGAAAAGCCGGCATTGATAATACAGTGGTCTGTTTTAACGGGGATGGAACAGCCGCGGATATCGGGTTTGGAAATCTTTCAGGAGCAGCAGAGAGAAATGAACCCTTTATCTATATCTGTTATGATAATGAAGGATATATGAATACCGGTATCCAGAAAAGTGGTACTACTCCTTTTGGAGCAACTACAACCACCACACCTGCCGGATCAATTGCCAAAGGCAAAAATTTAAGAAGAATGAATCTTGCTTTAAAAATGGCCATGCACAAGATTCCATATGCAGCCACTGCAACTTTGAGCAATCTGGAAGATCTTGCTAAAAAACTGCTTAAAGCCAAGGAAGCTAAAGAGAGAGGTTTTGCATTCCTGCATGTTTTTGCCCCCTGTCCAACCGGGTGGGGCTATGCCCCTGAAAATACTGTTGAAGTGTGTAGAAGAGCAGTAAAGACAAATTATTTTCCGCTCTGGGAAGCAGTGAATGGTAAAGTAAGGATGACCCAAACCGTTAAAAAACCCAAACCGGTATCAACTTATACTGAATTAATGAAAAAATTCGCACATCTTAATGAAGAAGATCTTGAAATACTTCAGGAAGATATAGATTACGAATACTGTATGCTGGGTGGTTTGAGTGTATTGGAAGCAGAGTGTCAGCTTCCTGTATCTGCAGAAGATTAAAAGGAGGGAACTTAAAAATGAGTGAAGTAAGATTCCATGGCAGAGGAGGCCAGGGTGTTGTTACAACATCAAAAATTCTTGCCAATGCTTTTGCCAGAACAGGACAGTTTGGTGCTAGTTTTCCAATGTTCGGGTTTGAGAGAAGAGGAGCTCCCGTTACTGCATTTGGCAGATTCTCAGATAAACCTGTCCGGGAAAAAACACAGATCTATAATCCAGATATTCTGGTTGTGCTTGATCCCAGCCAGAAAAACTCTGAACTTGTATTTAAAGGACTGAAACCAGGCGGTATGATGCTGCTCAATGACAGTGATGATACGTTGAGTGTCTCCCATGAAAATTTGAAAGAAGTGGGTATTATTGATGCAAATAAAATTGCTATGGAAGAGATTGGTCTTCCAATACCAAATACTGTAATTGCAGGCGCTTTTGCCAGAATGTCGGGTCTGCTGGCGCTTGAACCGTGCTGTGAAGCTTTGCAGGATTATTTTTCCGGCAAAAAGCTTGCAGCAAATATTGTGTGTACAAAAAGAGGATTTGAAGAGGTAAAAATATACGAGGTATGAGTGGTGAGGAAAAAATCTCAAAACTCAAATCTCACAACTATTTAAAATAAAGGAGCTGTTATGCCGAGATGGGGAATGGTAATCGACGTAAAAAGGTGTATCGCTTGTTGGGGCTGCACCATAGCATGTAAAGAGGAACACTTTCTTTCTCCTGGAGTATTTTTTAACAGGGTGCTGATTGGGGAATCAGGAAAATTTCCATCATCCAGTAAACTGATCTATCCGGTTCTTTGTAATCACTGTTCTGAAGCGGCATGCGTGGAAGCATGTCCCACAGGAGCAACTTATATCAGAGAAGACGGTATTGTTGAGGTTGATGATGACAAATGTGTTGGCTGCAGGGCATGTCTTGTAAGCTGTCCTTACCAGCAGAGAACCTATTATGATCAGGAAGTTAAAGATAGAGAATATTTTCCAGGCCAGGGTAAGACCGCGATGGAATTGATCGGGGAAAAACTTTATCCATTTAAAGTAGGGACTGTCATTAAATGTAATTTCTGTTCTGAAAGACTTGAAGATGGAATGAAAAAAGGACTTGAACCGGGTAAGGATGAAGATGCATCTCCTGCCTGTGTGAATATCTGTCCGGTCAATGCAAGAATCTTTGGTGATCTTAATGATCCTGACAGTGAAATAAATCGTCTTATCATGGAAAAAAAGGGTAAGCAACTCCGGAAAGAATTTGGGACTGAACCGGCAGTCTATTATATAGATTAATAAACAGGGGGAGATATGACCTATAAAACAGATGAAATTTGGGAAGACAAATGGGTAAATACCACCTGTGGCGTATGTTATTGCGGCTGTGCTGCAAAAGTCAGGGTGGTAAACGGTGTGCCTGTAAAAGTTGAAGGCATAAACGACAGTACCATGGGTGGTGATGGCGCTGGCCTTTGCGGTAAAGGTACAGCAGGGTTGATGTATTATCATGACCCCAACCGAATAAAAAAACCACTTTTGAGAACCAATCCAGAAAAAGGTATCGGGGTGGATCCTAAATGGAAAGAGATTGAGTGGGATGAAGCCCTTGATATCATTGCCACTAAAATGAAAAAAATAATGGAAGATGATCCCAACAAGATCCTTTTTACCAACCAGACCATGAGAGCTTCTGACGGCCCGCATAACCATCCATATTTTTATGCCCAGGCTTTTGGTGTTAAAAATAATGGTAACTTTATCATTGGCGGAGGAAGCCTTCATTGCGGCAATGCCTGCCATATGCTCGGTGGTTTGATCCATGGTGCATGGTCTATTGCTCCTGACTGGCGCTATACAAAATATGTGTTAAAATGGGGTTCAAGTAAAGGTACGGGTTCCGGACATTCGGCCATGACCAATGCAAGACTTCGAGCAGATGCAATCCGGCGCGGTATCAAAGAAGTTGTGTTTGATCCAATGGGTAACTTTGCCGGTGGCAAAGCAACCGAATGGGTCGCTATTTTGCCGGGTACTGATACGGCAGTGGGGCTTGCAATAGCCAATTATATCGTGAACACCCGCGGTGAAATGGACATACTTTATCTTAAAGCCAAAACTAATTTTCCCTATCTTATTAAAGATGATGGCACATACATGCGTCATGAAAATAGTGAAAAACCATTGATCTGGGATAGTAAAGATGGCAAAGCCAAGGAGTATGACGACAAAACACTTGCCTGGGAAGATTGTGCCCTTGACGGTGAATATGAATATAATGGCGAAAAAGTAATACCCTGTTTTGTCCCTTTTAAAGAGCATCTAAAACAGTTCACAATGGAATGGGCATCTAAAATTTCAACAGTTCCAGTGGGAACAATTCTCAATGTTGCTAAAGGCTGGGTGGACAATGCCCAGATTGGTTCCACCATTACCCTTGAAGGAAAATCATATCCCTACAGGCCGGTTTCTTCAGTGACTTTCCGTGGTTCACAGGGACACACAAACGGTATTCACCAAGTGGCTGCCATTGATTTGATGGCACAGCTGGTGGGAGCTGAAGATGTACCCGGTGGTACTCTTGGTTGGCCTGCCATAAGAAGGGCATATCCGGGCGGTAATTATGAACAGACCTGCACCGTTGGTACGGACGGGGTTATTGTTCCTTCAGTATTTTACTCCCATGATCCATGGCCGGTTAAGAAACCCAGCCTTCCTGCCACCAACATGGGGTGTGTGGATGTATGGACACACTGCACTCTTTCACATATTCCCTATGTTGAGGAGTCAGATTACATCCATGAAAAATTTGGCATGAAATCCAAGCCGGAAATGATTTTCGGAATTGCTGCCAATTTTATTATCAGTAATTCTGACTGGGATGTTGCTGTGAAAAATTTTAAAGACTGCTTTGTTGTTCAAAATGATCTCTGGGTCAATGAGACAGATCAGGCTATTGGGGATATTATTCTGCCGGATCTATCCTATCTTGAAAAAGACTGCTGGTCTTCAGAAATAGATGCCTTTTTCTTCTCAGGCTCCCCTTCCCATGAAGACTGGTATGTACATATGCAGCAGCCGGTTGCTGAACCCATTGGAGAATCGCGCTTCTTCATGGATGTATATATTGATGTAGCCAATCGAGTTGGAGTCCTTGATAAGTTTAATGCCAAGCTCAACGATTACTACGGAGTTGAAGATCCGGAACTGCAGATTAAACCAGGTGAAGTCTTAACCTGGAAAGAGATTGGAGATAGATTCCTGATATGGATTTATGGCAAAGACCATAAAAAAATTCAAGAGCAGGGATATGCCACCTGGAATAAAGCAATTGAGGATGTTTACTGGCGCTGGGATATTGATTCAAGGTGTCCAGTTTACATGGAGTACCTGATTCATGACGGGCGCGCAATGGAAAAGATTTTTGAAGAGACCGATTTTGATGTTGAAGGCCTTGAATTTGATCTAAATCAGTATTCAGCTCTTCCATCCTGGTTCTGGCCTGAATCCCATAAGGATCTTGATTCTGAATTTGATTTGCTGGCATTCTCCTACAGGGATATACTGCACACCAATAACACCACATTTCAGAATCCTTACATTGATGAAGTTTCCAAAATGTGTCCTTATACATTTACTATTACCTTGAACACATCTCTTGCAAAAGATAAAGGATTGAAAGATGGAGATATCATCTGGATTGAAACCAAAGCAGGTGTCAAGGAAAGTGGAATTGTGAAAACCATGGAAGCCCAAAGCCCGAAAGTTATCGGTATAGCGGGCCAGGGTGGTCTGTGGGCTGATGGACGCCCCATTGCCAAAGGTAAAGGCGCAAACTTCTGTAAACTTCTACCATCAAAACTGAAATATTTTGACCCGGTTGCAGGTAACATGGAAACCGCTGTTGCCGTTAAAATTTATAAAGATTAAAGGAGGAATATAAAATGAGCAATAAAATTCACGAACTTGAACAAATCATGTTTCCTCCTGATGGAAGCGGACAAAAACCTTATGAATGGATGATTAATCCCACCCGTCAGCAGGAGTGGATTGATAAAAAGGGGATATTTCTCTGGCTGGCCTTCTTTTTCTCTGAAATAGGAGCCGGGCTCTATTTTGTTTCACTTTTTTATGAATACAGAGCAGGGCTTATTCTTGGCTGGCTGATCACCCTTATTCTTGGAGGGCTTATCCATGTATTGTACCTTGGTAAACCCACAAGAGCATGGCGAATGATAATGAAACCCAATACTTCGGAACTTGCCCGCGGTATTTGGATAATCGGAGCATTTGCAGCCCTTGGTTTTTTGCAGATAGTAACAGCAGGTGGCTTTAATATAGTGTTTAACACTATTTTGGGTATTTTATGCCTTTTGATAATTTCCCATGGATTTGCCACTATGAATGTTATAAAGGCACTTCCTGCCTGGAGTTCAACAATGGTTCTTCCTCTGTCTGTGATCTCCGGTGTATGGGTAGGTCAGCAGATTCTGCAGTTCATGGCAGGCTTTTCCGGATCTGAAGGTTTGGCTTCTGGAATGGAAGTGTGGGCAGAAGTTTTCTTTTTTGTCTATTTTTTATGTCTGCTTCTCTATGTTTGGGGAACCTGGCATACCAGCGATATCGGTAAAGAATCCATTAAAAATCTGATGAATGATGAACTTAAAAAGATTTCACTCATTGGAGTTGTCGGACTCGGCGTTGTCCTTCCCCTGATTTTAACCCTGATCATGTGGGGTGGAAATACCAGTAGCTTTTTGGTCTTTTTAAGACTGGCATCTGTTTTTGCAGGGGATCTTGCCATGAGATTTGTTATTATGAAGAGTGCTGTATATAAACCATTGATTTAGATTGACAGGTTTTTATAAAATCAGCTGTTTAATAATAATCTGATTGATAGTTCATAAAAGGTGCAGGAGAGAAGATATTTTCTTTTCTGTGCCTTTTTTTATTAAATTTACTATTGTAAATCTATTCTGATATAGCTATATAATAGATAAAATAGAGCTAAAAAATTTTTAAATATTATGCTACTCAGGGTTATAATGGAGATACAAACTTTGAAATTGAAAATACAGGTGATTTATGGCAGATAAAGAGAAAGACATTGCAAAACAATCCATATCATCGGCCAAGGTAAAATTTGAGGTCTATGGTGAAGAGATGATTGAAAAAGAGGTAAAGTCCAGTGGCAACAGCGGCAGAATTTATCTGCCACCCAATTGGGTCGGTCATACTGTGAAGATTATCAGGGTAGAATAACAGGGAGGTTTTTGTGGAAAACACAGTAAATATAAGAGAAATCACTGAGAATGATGCAGAGGCGATCCAGAATATAAGAGAAGCCATAACAGCCGATGATGCCGACATTGATTCTCAAAAGCTTATTGGGCAGCAGGTTAGGGATGATAATGGAAAAGCAAGCCTGGTTGCTGAAGTTAATGGAAATGTTGCGGGCTATATGATAAGTACAACTCTTTATGCAGGCTTTGGCATTAAAAAAAGTGCCTGGATAATGGCTATTGGAGTACATCCTGATTATATGGGACAAGGCATAGGCCTTGCACTTGCCAGAAAAATTTGTGAAATCTATAAAAATAGAGGGGTCGAGCATATATACTCATCTGTTCGCTGGGATTCCACAGATGTGCTCTCTTTTTTTAAAAAACTTGGATTTGGAAGAAGTGAATTTATCAATCTGAAAAAAAAGTTATAATCA
>CAXMTQ010000084.1:0-9175 GCA_964196205.1 uncultured Desulfobacula sp. | reverse complement strand
TCAACAGGGTATTCCGTGCCATTAGTCAGTGACAGCATCTGAAGCAAGTTGGCCGCTATTTGGTCCATATCTTTTTCATTGGGTTTCTGCACAATATTCGGAGTAATATAACCGACAGCAAAAAAGCGCGGATCGAGTGGAGAAAGAACGCTGGAAAGGAGTCGCTTTAAAAATAAAATCCATTAACAAAAGGAAGGGCAAAAACATATATTAATAATGGTATGAAAAGTGACTGGCTGATTTCTTAAAAGTGGCAGGACTGGCTGAAGAAATGTTGAGGATGAAACTCTCAGTTTTGATCAATACAAATAGTCTTGATTTTGATAATGCTTATTCAATTTATCTTTTTTATCGGTTGTAGTAATGGATAAAAATTGTTAATTTTTTAAAACTGCATAAATTGATTGCACACATGGAAGATCGTTTAAAATCAATCCATGTTGCCGGCTTATCTATGCAACAATAATAATTTGGAATTATTTATGGACAATGAATTAATTTTAGAAAAACGAATTACCCGTATACAAAAAGCGGTATCTTTTGCAAAACCGGACCGTGTGCCAGTGATTCTGGAGTACGCAGGTTTTGCGGCTTATGTAACAAATACATCCATGGCCGATTTTATTAGCTCACCGGCCAGGGCAACTCAAACTATGATTAAAGCCTTTAATTGTGTGGGAGGAGGAGATGGCATTAACTATGGATCATTTTCAGCTCACAGCCTGAGTTATTCTTTTGGTGCCAAAGTCCGTGTGCCCGGAGTTGATCTGCCGTCCAACGAGTTATGGCAGGTAGTAGAAACAGAAGTCATGACACAAAATGATTATGACTCTATTCTGGATTTAGGGTGGAAGGCATTTTTCAAGAATTATCTCTCTAACCGTATTTTTAATGATGCAAAGCCTGAGCTTCTGCCTGAAAACCAGGAACCGGTTGATGTGATTGGGAAATGGGCTGCCAATGGAATTCCTGTTTTAAGCGGAGGGGATGTTACCTTACCCTTTGAACTGCTTTGCGGAGGAAGGTCAGTTGAAAAATTTTTCATGGACTTGATTAATATGCCGGATAAAATTGAAGCGGTTATGGATGAAATTGTTCCTCATCTTGCAAAAAATATAGTTCAAAAAGCCTCAAGCAAAGGATATATGATGGCTTGGGTCGGGGGTTGGAGGACAGCTCCGTGCATGATTTCGTCTCAGATGTGGGACCGTTTTGTCTGGCCCTATTTTAAACGCCTGGTAAATGAGGTAATGAATGCAGGACTTATCCCGTTGTTACATCTGGATTCAAACTGGGAAAGGGAATTAGAACGGTTTAAAGAATTTCCAAAAGGCAAGATTGTTGTTGCCCTTGACGGAGATACGAACATTTTCAAAGCCAAAGAGATTCTGAATGATCATGCTTGTATTATGGGCGACGTACCTGCTTCTCTTCTTGCTTTTGGAGATGAAGATGAGGTTTACAATTATTGTACAAACCTGATTAAGCAAATAGGGCCCGACGGATTTATCCTGCAATCCGGGTGTGATATTCCGGCCAATGCAAAACTCGAAAATGTAAAGGCCATGGTTGCGGCAGCAACAGGGAAATAGTAGCAAAAAAAGAATGACTTAAAAGAGAAAGATACTGATATGTTTCTTCCCACAACAATGAAAGAAGTAAAACAACTTGACTGGGAACGTCTTGATGTGATTCTTGTAACAGGTGATACATATATTGATTCACCTTTTATAGGCGTTGCAATTATTGGAAAAGTTCTTGTTGATAAAGGTTTTCGCGTAGGAATTATAGCCCAGCCTGACATTAACAGCAAAAAAGATATTACAAGACTGGGAGAGCCTGCTCTTTTCTGGGGAATTACAGGGGGTTGTGTGGATTCCATGGTGGCAAACTATACTGCCTTGAATAAAAGAAGAAAAAAGGATGACTATACACCGGGAGGTATTAATAACCTTCGTCCGGACAGGGCTGTAATAGCATACTCCAATCTTGTAAAACAATATTTTAAAAACACAAAACCACTTGTCCTTGGAGGAATTGAAGCAAGCCTGAGAAGAATTGCCCACTATGATTTTAAATCGAACAAGATTCGAAGATCCATACTTTTTGATGCAAAAGCTGACTATCTTCTGTTTGGCATGGCACACAGCTCCATTATTAAATTTGCAACAGCATTGAAAAATAGTAAAAATCCAGAATCTTTAAGCGGTGTTGCTTTTATTTCAAAGGAGAAACAGGGGGAAAGAATACCCTCATTTGAAGAAGTTAAAAAAAACGAGGTTCAATTTATTAAAAGCTTTGATATCTTTTATAAAAACAACGACCCGATAACTGCCAAAAGGCTTTGTCAAAAGCACAATGACCGCTATCTTGTCTTGAATCCACCGGAACCATACAGCACCACAGAGGAACTTGACCATATCCACTCCCTTGGATTTGAAAAAGATGTTCATCCCTATTATAAAAAAAGTGGTGATGTCAGGGCTTTAGACACCATACAATTTTCAATTCCTATCCATTATGGATGTTATGGGGAGTGTAATTTCTGTGCTATTTCAGTCCACCAGGGACAGACTGTTAGATGGAGAAGTGAAAAGTCCATTATAGATGAAGCAAAAACAATTTCTTGTCTGAAAGATTTTAAGGGATATATTACAGATCTTGGGGGCCCTACTGCCAATATGTATGGGTTTGAATGCAAAAAAAAACTGGTAAAAGGCGCCTGCCATGACAAACGATGTCTTTCCCCTGCACCCTGCAAAAGTCTTATACCTGATCATTCAAGGCAGACACGGCTTATACAGAAAATTGAACAGCTCCCTGGTATTAAAAAGGTCTTTATCAATTCCGGCATCCGTTATGACCTTATACTAAGTGATAAAAAACATGGTGGAACTTACCTTAAAAAAATTGTAAAAGATAATGTTTCAGGCCAGATGAAAGTTGCACCGGAGCATATCATGCCCCATGTTTTAAAACTGATGGGCAAGCAGAATATTGATCTTTTATTGAAATTTAAAAACAAATTTGATGCGTTGTCGAAAAAAGCAGGGAAAAAACAATTTCTAACCTACTATTTAATTGCTGCCCATCCTGGATGCAGGATGACAGACATGCAGGATTTAAAAAAATTTACCACCCAAAAACTTAAAATCACACCTGAACAGGTACAGATTTTTACACCATCCCCTTCAACATGGTCAACTATGATGTACTATACAAGAATAGATCCCTTTACAATGGAACCGGTTTTTGTTGAAAAAAATCCAGCCAAAAAAGAAAAACAAAAACAGCTGGTTACAAAAAAATACCGCAAAAGATAAATTCTATGTCCATATTTGTAGATCATGAAAATTCATACACAAACACAAATTGCACATTTACCAATAATTTTAGTTTAATTGTATTGCTAACTTCACAGGATGGTGATCTGAGTGTTCAAACCCGAGGTGTATGCCCTCTATATTAACCATTTCAATATTAGGTGAAAGCAAAAAGAAATCAATTACTGTGGTGAGAGTTGTCTTTTTATCATAGGGGGCAATAAGACGTCTGTTGGTTGGGATTTTACTGTCATATGCCCATTGCCATTCAGGAAGATAGTCTTGTTCAATGTCCATGCGATTTGTATTGTCCATAAGATTATCTGAAAAGCCAGGGCTAAACTTTGGCGGGCACTGATTCCAGTCTCCTCCAACAATTACATAATTGCCTTTTTCATACTCCTTGATCAAAAAATTTTTAAGGTACGACATCTGGTTGGTTCTCAAAGTACCGTCATCATATGCTGAATTGTGAGTATTGATCACCAGCAGCTCTTTTTTTGAATTATCCAGCAGATATCTTGACACAAGAAAGCACCTGTCCAGCATAAACAGACCCTGGGGCCATGCATAATTTCCTGGGAAAGAGTGTCTTACAATGGAGAAAGGCTCAAACCGCGATAGTGTCTGCAAACCAGACAACACACTCCCAAGGGGATCAAAAGGTGGGACAGGTACAAAAAAAACATCATAATTTTTTCCAAAACCTGAATAAAATTTGGGAAATATATTTTCTATTTTTGAATATCCATCAATGTAATAGCTTCGCTTTGATTTTTTATCCACTTCCTGCAATAAGAAAAAATCAATATCTTTTTGTTGCGCAATAAATTCTTTAATGGCTGTTAAATTATTTTCCACATTTTTTTGAGCAGTCCGTACCTGTTTGCCGCCATCATAGAAAAAATCCATATCACGGCTCAATCCCCCATAACCTATGTTCCAGATCATAATATTGAACTGCTTCTGCCCTGCAATTGCCTTTGCATCTGAGTTTTCAAAAACCAGAGATGTGGGAGCGGGTTTATAATCTGACAAAGTGGCATAGCCAACAAGGCCGGTAAAGCCCAGTACAATAACACAAATAATTCCAAAAATAATTTTGAATAATTTTTTCATATCAAAAAATATAAAGGATTTATTTGTCAGAGTCAAGATTCAAACGGAGTAAAACTGGATATTTGCCATAGTTTCCAGTGGAAGGAGGTTTGCCTTTAAGGGGGAAAAATATCATTGACAAATATAATCGAATGGTTTAACCATTATAACAAAGTTAAATTATACTGCCGGAGAAAATATGACAAGTAATAGAATACAAGTACATCCTGTTTTGGATGTCCCTGAAAAAGAGAACATTCCATTTTACTGGAATAAAACAAAACTCATGGCACAAAAAGATGAAATGATCTCATCTGCACTATTTGCAAACCATATCAAAATATTTGGTCATCATTATAAAGATGGTTCTGCCCAGGGGATCTTCTGCGCCAATGGCCAGTGTGCACAATGCACTGTCATTGCAAACAACATTCCAGTAAAGGCCTGTATGACCAGGGTTAAAAAAAATATGATTGTTGAAAGTGTTGAAGGACTGCCAAAGCTGCCTGATGTTGATGAAACAATTCAGATCAGCGACATTGAACAAATCTCTACAGATGTACTGATCATAGGAGGTGGGCCTGCAGGATTGTCCGCAGCCATCCAGCTCGAGGAACACGGTGTCAAAGGCATTCTTGTGGATGATAAGGATGAACTTGGCGGCAAACTTGTCCTGCAGACCCATAAGTTTTTCGGCTCCCAGGAAGACTCTTATGCGGGTATGCGGGGAGTGGACATTGGCAGCATGCTCGCCAGAAAAGTTGAAGAGAGTTTAAATATTGATGTCTGGAAAAGCAGCACTGTTTTATATGTGTTTAATGATAAAAAAGTGGGTATCCTTAAAAATGGAGTTTATAAAATTGTCACTCCCAGAGTAATCTTAAATGCTGCCGGTGCAAGGGAAAAATTCTTAAGGTTTAAAGGAAATTTTCTGGCAGGAATCTATGGTGCAGGTGCTTTCCAGACCCTTGTAAATCGGGATCTTGTAAAACCCACCAACAAATTATTTATCATTGGCGGCGGTAATGTGGGCATTATTGCAGGGTACCATGCTCTGCAGGCAGGTATAGATGTTGTAGGTCTTGCAGAAGCCCTGCCCCAATGCGGGGGATATAAAGTCCATGAAGACAAACTGAAAAGACTTGGCGTTCCAATTTATACTTCCCACTCCATTGTTGCTGCCAATGGGAAAGAGTCTGTCTCTTCTGTTACTATTTCAAAAATTGACAAAAACTTTCAAATCATTAAAGGCACAGATAAAACCTTTGAATGCGACACCATATTAATAGCAGTCGGGCTTGAATCTGTTGCTGAATTTACCCAGGAAGCTCAATCCGCCCGCATCAAGGTGTTTGGGGCAGGTGATGCAGATCAGATTGCCGAAGCCTCTTCAGCCATGTTCAATGGCAAAATCACAGGATTAAAAATTGTGCAGCACTTTAAACCTGAGACAAAAAATATTCCCCAATCCTGGTATGAAAAGGCTGAAATTTTAAAATCTCTTCCCGGCCCGGTTCAAAATGATCCTGTGAAAAAAGTTGAGGCATCATGCAGTGAAGAGGAAATCTTTCCAGTGATTCACTGCAGGCAGGAAATTCCCTGCAACCCCTGCAGCACTGTATGCCCTGAAGCATCTATTCAAATGCTGGGCACTCCCATTAAAGGCCTGCCCGTATTTAACGGTAAATGCAAAGGGTGCCTCAAATGCCTGACAATCTGTCCGGGACTTGCCATAACCCTTGTGGATTACCGCAAAAACAGGGATAATCCCACTCTATTTCTCCCCTATGAAATTTCAAATATTGAGATTAAAAAAGATGATGATATCACCTTGACAGATATAGATGGAAACCCGCTGGGCGTTTCCAGGGTTCTTAGTGCAAAGGCAACAAAACATAGCGATAAAACATGGATTATAAGGACAAAAGTACCAAAAAGCATCGCCGGAAAAGTGGTGGCTTTTACCATACAGGAGAAAAAAGTTACAAAACAGATCACTGAAAAAATTCCCATCGACCATATTCAGGATGATGAAATTGTCTGCCTTTGTGAAAGAGTTACTGCAGGGCAGATCAGATATCTTGTCCAGCAGGGTATGACAGATATGAATCAGATCAAGGCTGTTTCAAGGGCTGGTATGGGGCCTTGCGGTTACAAAACCTGTGAAAACCTGATGAAACAGATTTTCAATGCTGAAAAGATTTCTCAAAAAGATGTTGTCAACAATGTTCGACGGCCTTTATATGTTGAAGTCCCCCTTGGAAAATTTGCCAATGGCGGTTTGCCTTTGGAGGTCAATAATGAAAACTTATGATGTTATAATTATCGGTGCAGGATCTGTTGGTGTGCCTACTGCAATGTCCATGGCTCAAAACAAGCTTAAAGTTCTTGTAATTGACGCTCTTGCTTCAGTGGGACAGGGGCAGAATAAAAAAGCCATTGGTGGAATCAGGGCAACCCATTCTGATAAGGGTAAAATATTAACTGCCCTGAGAAGCATAGAGATCTTTTCCACCTGGAAAGAGATCCATGGCCATAATATTGGCTGGATGCAAAATGGTTACAGTTTCCCTGCCTATACCAGTGAGGGAGCACAAAAATTAAAAGATTTAATGAAAATTCAAAAATCTTTTAAACTGAATATTGACTGGCTTTCGCCTGAAGAATATTGTGAAATTGTTCCTGGAATAAATAAAGAGAACCTCAAAGGCTCCACCTTTTCACCAAAAGATGGCAGTGCTTCTCCTCTGCTTGCCATTAACGCCTTCTATTTAAAAAGCCTTGAATACGGTGCCGAATACAGATTTAAAGAGAGCGTTAAAGCCATTACAATTTCAAATGATAAAGATATAACAGTCAAAACAGACAAAAAAGAATATTGTACTCATAAAGTTATTAATGCTGCAGGCAGCTATGCAAAAAATATCGGCAGACTGATCAATCTTGACTTTCCAGTTGAACCGGACAGCCATGAAGGTGCCATTACAGAACCGGTTCAAAATTTTTTCAAGCCCATGATTGTTGATTTAAGACCCCTTAAAGATCCAGCAACACAGGATTCAGCTAATTTCTATTTTTACCAGAACAATGAAGGCCAGGTAATTTTCTGCCTCACTCCCCAACATCTCATGAAAGGAGATGCGAGTGAATCTACATCCATCTTTCTTCCCCAGGTTGCAAAACGCATGGTAAGCCTTTTTCCAAAACTTGCCAATCTCAAAGTGAGAAGAACCTGGCGGGGACAATACCCTATGACGCCTGACGGATTCCCCATTGTGGGAGAGACGAGAGAGTTTCCCAATTTTATCAATGCAATCGGCATGTGTGGCCAGGGTTATATGCTGGGGCCGGGACTTGGAGAGTTATTAACAAGAATTGTGACTTGTGAATTGACAGAAGATGACATGGATGTTTTAAAACATTTTAATTTATATAGAAATTTCTCAGGGGCAGAGCAGTTTAAATAATGTTTAAAAAAGCAAAACAAACCAGAGTGTTTCAGGATGTGGTTGAACAGATACAGGATGCCATTTTGAACGGCACGCTTGAACCTGGTTCAAAACTTCCTGCAGAACGCGCATTAAAGGATGTGTTCAACACCAGCCGGGGAACTTTGCGGGAAGCTTTAAGGGTTCTTGAACAAAAAGGGTTAATTGACATAAAACTTGGGGTTGCAGGTGGAGCCATTGTTAAACGTATTGATACAGAACCCATTATGGAATCTCTGGCTCTATTGATTCGTTCAGGAGAAGTAAGTATTGAGCATATTGCAGAATTTAGAATTAAAATCGAAGGCAGTATGATGGAGCTTGCTGCTGAACATGCTGCAAAAAAAGATATCCAGGAACTTGAGTCTCTCTTTAATGAGGCAAAGGTTTTTTATAAAAACAGTGAATGGGAGAGTTTCCTTAAAATTGATGAAAAAATGCACACCCATATCGGTATGATGACCCGCAATCCAGTATTCCAGTTTGTGCAGAAAAGCATTCATGATAATATCCACCAATACTATGCTCAACACCTCTCCATGAATAAAAAAAGAGCTCTTGAAAATCTAACAGATTTTGAAAAAATTATTGCTGCCCTGAAAATAAATGATGCTAAAACAGCATCCTCAATTATAATGGATCATGTTAAAAGATTCAGCGATAAAATGCAAAAAAACAGATAACATAAATACCCTATGGCAACTATTCAGTTATAGCAGAATTGTTTTTTTTATCTGATTTTTTGCTCATTTTATAATAACGGACAGCAGACTTGACTCCATTTATCATGCTGACATTGCCAAAACAAAAATATTTAATAAACCGCTCTTCCTTGAGATTTAAAGCTTTGAATATCTGTTTTTCAGTGTATCCCTTTTCCCAGAGGGCAGCAATATTACCATATAAATCTTCTAAAAATCCAAGTTTACTTTTTATATGTTTTTTCCCATGATTAATTCTGGGATGATGAGCACATAAAAGAATTTCAAAATCAAATTTTATAATCTTAATTTTGTCAGCAAGATAAAGATCCCCAGAAAACAGAACACCTGCATCTTTAATAAAATAGACAGTATGATCCTTTGAATGTCCGGGAGTATGGACAGGGATCATAGTTCCTATGTCTGTTTCTATATTTTTTAAAAGAGGTTTAACACTTAAAGGCGTAGCTTTTCCCCACATATATTTTTGATAGGGTAATATTTTAAAGGGGGTTGACATTTTCTCTATTGTCAGAGGATGACCATATACTTCTGCATTTATTTC
>CAXMTQ010000083.1:0-9196 GCA_964196205.1 uncultured Desulfobacula sp. | reverse complement strand
GTTATGAGAACCTTACAAAAAACTTCTGATTTCAATAGCTCTTGTTTCTTTTTCTGTGTCTGTCAACTCGTTCCAGGGAATATCAAAAAACTGTCAAAAGAATTTGGGTTATCCTCCAGCTCAAGATCCAACCATGACATGGCATTAAAATAACCAAATGTATCTTCATTTGCTGCATTGCTTGCAGCTTTCCTGACAGATTCCATTAGGCTTGACTTTTTTTCTTTTTTATCCTTTTTTATTTCAACATCTTTAGCAAGTTTGAACAAAGATGAAAATTTCATCACTTCTACATTATCTTCGTTAAATACCGTTGAAACTCCTTGGATCACTCTTTTTTCTATAAGTTCTATTTTTGCTTTTGCTGTAAGGATACCCTTTGTAACAGGAACAATAAATTCAGAGTTTAATGAAATTGTTCCAAAACGACTGTTTGGAGGCACAATACTTTTAACGGCCATCGCTACTGCTGTATCGGCCAAAGTAACGATGGCGCCGCCGTGAGCTAATCCTTTGCCTTGTGCTAATTGAAGAACAAATGGCATGGTTAAAATAGCACAGCCATTTTGGGCTTCAATAATTTTGATACCAAGAAGTTTTTCAAATGGAGCACAACTTATCCATTCTTCAAGTTTAACTTCATGTGGGCCAGTAAATAAGGTTGTATTTTCTATTTCATTTTTCATACTGATATAATTTTTATACCCCTCTCTTCCAAGAATTTAATTGATTTACTGCAAACAGGGGCACTTGTTTCTAAAACCACCGAAGCATTTAGAACCTTTCTTTTTATTTTTTCAACTTTTTTTAAGATGGTAAGGGCATCCTTCATTATGATCCTGCTTTTCCTGTTAATAACCAACGTAAATTTATTTGAACCTTTTTGCATTAATACAGTGCGAGCAGAAAGGCCATAAATTTTTGTATCGACCTGTTGTGTCATATTTATCTCATTGAAATTTGTTTTAATTAAATGTTTCTATATCAATATTTAAATTTCTGCCAGAAGAGTTTTATTGTCTATTAGATAAAAGCGACCATTGTAAAGATTTTTTAATCCCTTTTTTAATAAACAGAGAAAATAAGATGAAACAAATAAACCCGCCTATTGCAGTTATCATGAACATTTCCCGAATGCTGGTCAGATCAGCAATAAATCCAAGTATTGCACCTGCTGCAATAACACCGGCATCAAAGGCACCATAAAAAAAACTAAAAACAGTACCCCGGGCAGTTGGATCAGAATCGTCCGCTATAAAAGCTGAAAGTGTTGGTGAACACAATGAAGACCCAATTCCGAACAGGGCTGCTGTGGCTATCAAAACATGCATTGTATTTATTTCTGATATTAAATAAACAGCACAAAGAATAATAAGAAAAGAATAGGAAAATACGGGTCCTCTGCCATATTTATCAGACATTCGAGCAGCAATGAATCTACAGATAATAATGACAACCGATTCCACCATAAAAAATACACCAATATTCACTCCTTCAATATTTACTAAAAGGAGAGGAAGAAATGTCATGATTCCCCCAAAAATAATAGCATAAACCAGCAGAATAAAAGAAGAGACAAGCACACTTCTTTTAAAAACAACTTCTTTGTATGGTATTTTTAATTTTCTGTCTGTCTTTTTATGAAGTTCTGATATTTGTAAAATCACAATAAAATTTACCAATGCGGTTATTGTACATAAGTAAATCAGTGATTTAAATCCATATGAACTGAAAATTGTCATTCCAACCAAAGGACCCAATGTAAAGGCTAAAGTTGTGGATGTTGCCATATGACCTAATATTTCACCCCTCCTATTCTCATCGCTCGCATCCGTAATATATGCAGGAAAAGCGGTTGTATAAAAGGAAAGTCCTAACCCATGGAAAAACCTGATCACAATTAAATATAAAAAATCAGTGGAAATAAGATACAAGAAAGGGGCTGCAAGAAAAAACATGACTCCCAAAACAAGGGAAACCTTTCTTCCCTTTTCATCTGTTATGAATCCGGACAAGGGTCGTATAAGCAAAACTCCAAGTGCAAATGCTCCAAGAACTATTCCTATTCTGGTATTGCTATAACCTGCTGTTGATAGATGAATGGGCAGAGTGGGCAGAAACAAGGCCTCATTTGTAAAAAATAAAAATGTGGATACAAATAAAATACTTAAATTTCTATCCCTTAAAATATATTTCATGAGGTTTTTTAAATCCGGTAAGAATGAAGTTTAATATCAAAGTATGTCAGTTATAGCGGAATTTAATATTTATCTCTTCCCACTTCTAATGAAACCATAGCCAGCTCCAATAATCCCACCAGCAAGATGACTGAATTGTGAAATCTTGTCAATTTTTATGGTCGAGACCACTTCGCTGCCAATAAAAAGCACAGCAATTATGACAAATGTTAAAGGAATTTGCCCTGATTTTATATTTGAAAACGAACTCAAAAGTATTAACATGAAAGCAATACCACTGCCACCTATAAGAGAGTTTGAAAAGAAAAAGGTATTTAAGAATGCTGTTGTAATGGCTGTAATTAGAACCATTTCAAAAAGTTTCCCTGAACCATATTTCTCTTCAAGAAGTGGTCCCACAAGCAGTATTATAATCAAGTTCCCAATAAGATGCGACCAATTTCCATGACCTGCAATGTAAGAAACCAGCCGGATATAAAAATTAGGGTCTGAAAAAGACAAATGCGCAGGAGAAGAAAAATATTTTGCAATAAAACCACCACTGCAAAATATCAGAACACATATTGATATTAAGGAATACGTCAGTATAATTGGTGAGTTGTATTTAATTTTCATTGGTTGCTTTTCTTTCTTATCAAAGCAGGGTCATCGCTTCTCAAAATATTACAGGTTTCAGAATCCTGATCAAAAACAATAACAGCTTTCCCTCAGAATTTCATTCTAAGGATGTGACCTTATACCTTTAAAGCATTTTATAAGGTAATCACATATGAGTACAGGGTCATCAATAAATGTTTTACCTGTTGAAAAGCTTCTTTTTGTACCTTCCGGCAACTGGTTGAAATCGTCTAAAACCAGAACCGGGCTGCCTTGATTCTCTTCATCCAAATATTCAATGATTTTAGGACGCGGTCGTTTAAAATCCACATATATTATTTCAATCTGTTCTCTGGTATTTGGATTATAAGCTAAAAAACCTTCAACAATACCGCAATCTGGGCAGTAAAAAGGACCTTGATTACCATTATCAAACCATGGATTAAGCATAAAAAGAATTGGCCTTTCCATTATTATTTCTCCTTTTTAATTTCCATTAACCCTATTTCTTAACCCACCACTGCATTTAAACGTAACAATCCTTCTCTCTTTCAGTATCATATCTTTACCAGTAGCAGGATTTCTTCCCTTACGCGGTGCTTTTTCATTTACCTGGAATTTGCCAAAACCTGAAATCATTATATCTTCTCCTGATGCCAGAGTTGATTTCATAATTTCAAGGAGGGTTTCAACTGTATCTTTTGCCTGGAAAGGGGTCTGATTGTTTTTTTCTGAGATTTTGTTGATTATTGTTTGTTTGGTGCAAGCTGTCAATTTGAGGATGCTCCTATCTTTTTAATAATGATATCAATGTATTCTTGCTTTTTATATTGTAATTATGGGATTGTTGTCAAGGATTAGAATAAGTGGATGCTACTGGTTATATTAACTCGTTGTTTATGGTATGACAGCGTGCAGACACATATTACCAGTGTCTTTTTTGACATTTTTTAATTAAATTTTGATTCAAAGGATTAAATCCATGAACGATAAATTGACAACATTTAATGACCTCAAAGTAGGGCAAACTGCATCATTAACTAAAACAATTACTGAAGAAGATTTAAATCATTTCATAGCTATAACTGGTGATGAAAATCCTCTTCATGTTGATGAGTCTTTTGCAGAGCAAACCTTTTTTGGTCAAAGAATTGTCCATGGTATGTTGTCAGCATCATTATTCTCAACCTTGGTGGGAATGCACATCCCAGGAATTGGTGCAATTTATAAATCACAAACTTTGAAATTTTTACTTCCTGTTTTTATAGGTGATACTCTTTGTGCCTGGTTTGAAATTGTTGCTATTGATCCTGATAATGAGGAAATTAAAATTAAAAGCTGGATTGAGAATCAAGATTGTAAAAATGTAATTGAAGGAAAGACAGTGGTGAGTTTGTTGAGAGGATTGAAAGAATAATGTTTTATATTTTTTGGATAGAGTAGGGGGGTATTTAAATATCATAAAACAGATTCATTAATGATTAAATTTCAACCGATAGTCATTATCTGAATAGTGTAAAATCACTGAATCTTTTTCAATGATGACCAGGCGGTAACCTTGAACTGAATCTCCCTCTGTGAGAACTCTATTGTCAATAACTGCAATCCTGCTGGCAGGCTCCTCTGTCCAGGAGATGGCCTGAATTTTCAAGCTATGATTTTTCAGGGACAGGATATTCTGTTTAGTGGTGGCTTTATTTGTTAATATTTTTTCATCCTTGATCAGGTTCTCTTTTTCTGAATGGTTTACAGCTGGCTCTTTAACAGTCAAAAAGGCATTGCCATCAGTAATAGTTTTCGGTTCATCTGCCGGTTCAGACAAACTTTTTTCTTTTGTTTTCTTTAAAGGATCTGCATCGGAAGGTATTGTGATTTGTCTTTTTCCTTTGTTAGAAAAGATTCTATCAGCTGGAACTGAATTAACAGACTCAGGTTTTAAAACAATTCCATTTTTAGGCTTAGACCGAGCAAAAGTATTTGTTGCCGGCTTGGGAATTGTTCCAATTGAAGTAACAGGATGTCCAGAAGGCTTTATTACAGATTCAGTAAGTATTGGTTTTTGATCCTTGACAACATCAGGCAGTGTTTCTAATACCTGAGACCGTTTATCAGTAGAGGACATTGGGTGATAATTATTCTTGGTATTGAAAAAAAAATAATAGGAGAATGGTATCAACACAATAACAAGTACAAAAAGGATTACAACCCTGCCCAAACTTAAGAAAGTGTTGGGTTTCTGATGCTGCATCCGAGAATTTAAAGTAGATCGAACATTAAAGGACGGGCGGTTTTTATCTTCTTGATCAGGACTCTCTTTTTCTGCTTGTTTTAAGGCATTCAAAATAGTACTCATTTTATATAACCTTTCACTGATCAAGTTCTCTGGTGTTGTTTAACCTTGGCACATCATTATCTTTTTTTTCATTGAACAATACAATTTTGGTCAATGGCCCGACAAGTCCATCTTCAACAAGCCCGTATTTTTTTTGAATCTGTTTGATTGCTTGTTTTACCGAGGTATCATAAACTGGAGACATATCAACAAGGGGAAAGCCTATTTCAAGCAAAAGAAGTTTAAGTGCCATAATCGAATCTTTGGATGAACTGTTTGCTATGACTCTATTATTCCCGAGATTATCCTTCCAGATGATATACATATCCCCGCTTAGATAATGTGATAGTTCTTCGGGAACAATTTTATATTTTTTTTTACCCTCTCCCGAGGAAATAATATATTCATTGTCTAATGTAATTCCATCAAGCCAGAAAAAGCCTTTTACAGGGTCACCCGGCAATTCAAATCCAAAAATAACAGGAAAGTTGAGTTTTTCTATAAGATCATGGCTCTTTTCCAGATAAAGTATTTGTAAATTATTTTGTATAGCAGCAATTTTGAAAAAATAAACATTTGATTTGATTTGTTGTGTTAAAGGATTCAAATGAATCATTGATTCATTATTCCATAAAGAAGCGACATAAAGAAAAGCGCTCACCCGCGTTGCAGTATCTTTAATAACAGACAAAATTGTTTTGGCTTCACCCTTTTCAATAACTGGTAAATCGGCTAAAGCAGGTTCTGGAGGCAGTATTTCTTTCTCAACCAACAAAGGTTCCTTTTTATTACTTGAATCCAAAGGTGAGTCAGTTATTATGTGCTCATTTAGTATTTTAACCTTACTTTCATCCACTTTTATTTTATCTTGCCATTTCCACGGGATATCAAGAAATACAACAGAAAGTATACTCAGGATAAAAATGATGGAAAATAGAGCTATTGCTGTTTTTTTCCAAATAGAGTTAGAGTGGGATTGATTATGAATATTTATATCCAATTCATCGACAGCAATTTTTACACTTGAGGGTGTTACTCTGTTTTGGTTCTGGCTGTAAGCTACCAGAAGAGCACGGTCGCATATAATATTAATCAATCTTGGGATGCCCTTGGTAAACTGAAAAATATTTTTTTGGGCTGATCGGGAAAATAGTGTCTGTGGCTTTCGAGAAGCTACATTGATACGGTGTGTAATATAATCAAAGGTCTCTTTTTGGGTCATAGGATGAATATGGTAGCTTAAATTGATTCTTTGCCGTAACTGACGCATTTCATGGGAATCAAGAATTTCCCTGAGTTCAGGCTGCCCCACAAGAATAATCTGCAGAAGCTTGCTACTGGTGGTTTCAAGGTTTGAAAGCAATCTGAGTTGTTCCAGTGTCTCTTTTCCAAGATTCTGTGCTTCATCAATGAGCAGGATAACAGATTTTCCCTGAGATTTTTTTTCCAATAAAAAATCGTTCAAATCTTGAGTCAACTCTATTGGGCCATTAGCTATGCTGAAAATCCCAAGCTCTTTGTGAATGGCTTTTAAAAGCTGTGTGGAATCCAGTTTTGAATTAAAAATAAATGCTGCTTCAATATCTTTGTCAAGATTCTCAAGAAATACCCGACACAAAGTGGTTTTACCCGTCCCGACTTCACCAGTTATCTCTACAAATCCGTCTCCCTGGGAAGTAGCATAAGTCAAATGGGCCAGCACCTCTTCGTGGCATCTCCCTAAAAATAAAAATTCAGGGTTTGGGACCAGTTTGAATGGTTTTTTCTTCAGATCGAAAAAAGTATTGTACATCTAATTGCTCCATAATATTAGAAATAGAGATGTCTCAACATATTGATATCCCACAGAACCTCAGGGCAGTCAAGAAAATTGTATCTACCCAAATCCAAGAGTGCAACTGCATCCCATTGCAGCACTACCCATTGTATGAAGATAAATCTTTGTTGTTGTCCTGTTTTTACCTTGGAGAAGAATATCATGCATTGATTTCATGTTATGGAATAAAAACCGATTATATGAGTAAAAAATTAAAATTACTCGCGGTTGACAATTATTGAATCAATATAGTAATTCTATTTAACTCCATTATTCAAATAAACCTTGCCTAAAAAGGATTTTTTTTATGGATAACTTGGTGAAATTGAAAAAGAGAAAGGTAAAATAGTAAATCAACTTTTTAAACCACCGTTACCAAATGAAAACATGAGGTTTACTGTTGGGCATTATTTGAAATAAAATATACTCTAATTTAGATAATAGAAAAAATTATACAGTATAATAGAGTGAAATTTGATATAGAAAAGGTATTAGAAAAATCATATTATGAATCAAGAATTTGAAATATCAAGCGAATATATTGAACTTAATAAACTTCTTAAAGCAAGTGGTCTGTGTGATTCAGGAGGTCAGGCCAAAATGGTTATTAAAAACGGATTGGTAACTGTAGATGGCGAGATCGAGACGCGAGTGCGCCGCAAAGTCAAGAATGAAGGGATTATTCAATATAACAATCAAACTTTTCAGGTGATTTGCAGAATAAAAATTTAACTGGGAGATATAATGAAGGCAACGGTTTGTGAATTACCCAATAACTGGACTGATTCTGATAAATATTGGAACCTGCTGATTCAACACCTTGAACAAGAACAATCAGATCTGTTGGTGTTACCTGAAATGCCATTTTTTAAATGGGTTACACGATATAGAGATGTTAACCCGGATCTTTGGAAGCAGGCAGTAAAAGCTCATGATGCTTGGATTAACAGACTAAATGAATTACCTGTAGAATTAATCATTGCTTCAAAGCCTGCAATAGAAAACAATCAATATCTGAATAAAGGGTTTATTTTTACCCATGACAAGGGAATAATATTTGTTCATGACAAGTATTATCTGCCTGATGAACCCGGGTATTATGAAGCTTCCTGGTATGAAAAGGGGAATGATGTTTTTGATATTATCAATATTAGCGGTCTTAAAATTGGGTTTCTCATCTGCACAGAAATCTGGTTTACGGAGAGGGCAAGGCAGTATTTAAAACAGGGTGTGGATATTATAGTCTGTCCCAGGGCAACACCTGAATCAAAAGTTGATATCTGGGTAACAGGAGGAAAAGCTGCTGCTATTGTCTCAGGAGCATTTTGCTTGTCATCAAATTATAATGGTCCAAATACTCAAGAAGAAAATTTTGGCGGGACCGGCTGGATTATTGATCCTGAGCGAGGGGATGTCCTTGGGACAACCTCATTGAACCAGGAATTTTTAACTATTGATATTGATATCAATGATGCAAAAAATGCCAAATCAACTTATCCTCGTTATGTAGAAGAATAGATTAGACAATATTCAAAAAATAAAAATTTTAAAACAGATAAAATTTATCATTGCAATTTATTATAAGCTTTCATCCCGCCAATAATATTTTTTGCTTTGAATCCATTTTGAAGCAATATTTTGGTACCATTAACTGACCTGTTACCAGAGCGGCAAATGACAGCAATATTATTGTCTTTATATTCATCAAGTTCATTGATCCTTGTTTCCAGCACCTGAACAGGAATGTTAATTACGCCTTTAATTTGTCCATGCTCTCCAACTAATTCCTGGGGAGTTCTCACGTCAAAAATTACCAAATCAGAATCAGATTTCATCGCTGTAATTAATTCTTCTGCAGTGAGGTTAAAATTATCTTTTTCTTGTGCCTTATTACATGCAAAAAGTGAAATTAAAACGAGAAATAGAACTGGTAGAAAATATTTTTGTTTGGTGCATGTTTTCAAAGGTTGCTCCTCTATTTTAATTGTAATATCAATGTCTTCTTGCTTTTTGTATTGTAATTATGGGATTGTTGTTGTCAAGGATTAGAATAAGCCGATGCTGCTGATTAACAACTTTTATTATTAAATTCCAAAAATTTCGGTAAAATTATATTTTGATTTTCAGCGAATAAAATTGTAAATCTATTATGTATCAGGAATTTTTTTTAAACGTTACCTCTGCTGAAAAAGTTTTATTTAATATCAGGAGCACAATTGAGACCCATTATTCATATAATTTTACATTTCCTCA